>JAQSCZ010000040.1 GCA_029945665.1 bacterium
CCTTCTGAAGTAACTGGTAATGGTCAAACAGACAGAGTTGCTTATGAAATTGGCATGCGTTTGGCTCAAACAAATTCAATCTTACAACTTAATTTAGCTTATGGATTTTCTTTCTAAAAATAATAATTTTTTAATATTAGCATTGCTGCTTTTATGCAGTAGCTGTACCGATCAAGATTTTGAATTAGAAACAAATAAAATAACCGCCAATGTTACTGCCCCTATGCCATCGAATGCCAATCTCACTGATAATATATTGTATTCCGATTTGTTTAATTGGAACGACTTTGAATTTAAATTTAAAGAATATATTTATGATGAATACACCGATTACAAAGTAGCCGTTTTTGAAGCCCAAGGTCCAAGTGGTGCCAGTAAATTTGAACTTGATTTTGATGGAAATTTTTTTAAATCCGAAACGGGTTATTATTTCTTAACACAAGTTAGAATTGATGCCAATAAGTTGAGCGGAAATAATTTTAAAGGTTATGCCAATAATGTCACGGCTCATTATTTGCCGATTGATGATAAATATGCCACTGTGTTTTTTGAAACGACTGTTCTCACCGACATCAGAAATCCGAGTTCAGGGTCAACTTACCTCAGCAAAAATATAAAAGGTAAATTCATTGTGCCTATAAAATAAGATGAGTGTTGTATTTAAAGATATGATTGGAAGGGAAGTGGTGCTCGAAAAAGTACCTGAACGCATTGTATCTCTAGTGCCTTCTCAAACGGAGTTGCTTTATTCTTTGGGTGTGGGTGTTAAAGTTGTAGGTCAAACTGTCTTTTGTATACACCCTGAATCTGGATTTAAAACAACCACTAAAGTAGGAGGTACAAAGAAAATAAAATATGATGTGATTGAGGAACTTAAACCCGATTTAATTATCTGTAATAAGGAAGAAAATACAAAGGAAATTGTCGATACATTGTCAAAATCCTATCCTGTTTGGGTGAGTGATATTTATAATTTAAAGGATAATTCAGAAATGATTTTGAAACTAGGTAATATTGTTGATCGGTTGCCTCAAGCACTTGAATTAGTTAAGGAAATTGAAAAGAATTTTTCATATTTGTCAACTGATTCTTCCAAAAGCTGTTTGTATTTAATATGGAAAGGACCATGGATTGGGGTTGCAAGTAACACCTTTATCAATGAGATGTTAAAGTGTGCAGGATTTAATAATGTTTTGAGTCACAAAAAACGATACCCTGAAATAGCTGAAGAAATGATGCAGGCTCTAAAGCCCGACTATGTGCTTTTATCTTCCGAACCCTTTCCTTTTGCCGAAAAACATATCAATGAACTTCAAATTATTTTCCCGCATGCTGAAATTAAATTAGTAGATGGCGAAATGTTTAGTTGGTATGGCAGCCGCCTAATTAATGCCCCAGCGTATTTTGCATCTATGAACCATCAGTAAATGATGATTTTCCTAATTTCATTATATGAAATAAAATTCAATAAGTAAATTCCATGTGGTAATTCACTTAAATCAACACTATTTGTTTCATCTGATAATTCCATATTTTTGACCACTTGTCCGAGCACGTTCTCAATATTTAAATTGGTTTTGCCTTTCTTTAATTCAATGTTTAAATGGCCTCTTGAAGGATTGGGGTAAATATTAAGGTCATTTGATTGATTAAAATATGTTTGTTTAAAAGATGAAACACTCGGTGTAAATATCTCCCAATAAAGTTTCACAACATCTCTGCTACTAATCCGCGAATAGACGACACTATCAAGGTAATTATGGCTGTCGTAGTAATAATAAACTTTGATTGAGTTTGCAAAATTAGATTTTACACTATCCAATAAACCATGGTTGTTGTAGTAAAAAGAATCATCATAATTTTTACTGTTGTTCAGATGCTTTGTAATTGAAATATTCCCCCATTTTTTGTATACATCGTGTGTTAAATAAAGTGTATTGTTGTCAAAAAAACTATCCGTTTTTTCTTCTAAAATTCCACTGCCATTATATCTAAAAAGTTCAAAGTATCTCGAATTACTATTTTTAACAGTTGTTTCTTTTTTTCTAGCAAATTTGAATTTCCATAATTGTAAGTTATTTTTTTATAATCGAATATATGTTGTGAATAGTCTTCTGAGATAAGTTGATTGTTGTTATAAGTAAAATGAGCTGTAGTATCAATTCCATTAAAATATGAAGTGATATAATTGTTTTTTAAAGAAATATTTTCATAGTTATTTATTGTAAAGTTGGTGTTAGTTTTATTGAAATTGTGAACAGTGTCATAATATGGATTGATGCTATCTTTCATCTGGTTAAACATAAACTGTGAATGTAATTTACAAAATGAATAAAAATTATTGGGATAATTGTAATAAGGCAATATTCCTCGTATTTCCTCACGGTTACCTACATTGGTATTAGGGTATTTAAAGCTAAAACTACTATGGAGATAAGGTCGGTAATTTTTGTAATACCCCACTGAATCTAGTCTGATGATTCGTTTGTATACTTGCGCGTTTAATGAATTGAAGGAAATGAAGATTAAGACTGTTAGAATTGTAAGGTATTTTTTCATATTAATAATTGTTACTTGTATAGACGTAGTTTTGAATAAAAATGTGACAAAAATATATTTTTTTTTAAAATCGAGCTTATACCAATAGATAAGTTTATAAATGATGCATAGATTTTCATATAGACCTATGTTGAAGAAAATGAAAAATTGTTGAAACTATGTTTTTAGCCCTTAAAAGTTATGATTAACTTTGCTACCTTATGTTAGCAACTGTAGAACAAGCAAAACAATTAGGATTATTGCCAGAAGAGTTTGATAAAATCAGCTCTATACTCGGAAGAACACCAAACTTTACTGAATTAAGTATCTATTCAGTAATGTGGAGCGAGCATTGCTCTTATAAAAATTCAATAACCTTACTTAAAACGTTGCCTAAAGAAGGCCCATTCATGCTCGCCAAAGCCGGTGAAGAGAATGCTGGACTTGTTGACATCGGTGATGGCTTGGCTTGTTGCTTCAAAATAGAATCACACAACCACCCTTCAGCAATAGAGCCCTATCAAGGAGCAGCAACCGGTGTAGGAGGAATAAACAGAGATATTTTTTCTATGGGTGCTCGTCCTATTGCACAATTAAATTCTTTGCGTTTTGGAAATATCAATACGGCCCGTACCCAATGGTTATTAAAAGGTGTAGTAAAAGGTATTGGTGATTATGGCAATGCATTTGGAATTCCAACAGTTGGTGGCGAAGTGTATTTCGATGATTGTTATGAAACCAATATCCTGGTCAATGCAATGAGTGTTGGTATCGCAAAAGTTGGTACTACTATTTCCGCTATTGCAGAAGGTACCGGCAATCCTGTGTACATATTTGGTGCAGCTACAGGAAAAGATGGTATCCATGGGGCCGCTTTTGCTAGTAAAGATATTTCTGCCGATAGTATCAACGATTTACCAAGTGTTCAAGTAGGTGATCCTTTTTGGGAAAAATTAATTCTTGAAGCTTCTATGGAGCTAATAGAAACTGGTGCTATTATTGGCATGCAAGATATGGGTGCAGCAGGTATCACCTGTAGTACCAGCGAAATGGCTGCTAAAAGTGGAACAGGAATGATTATTCATTTAGATAAAGTACCAATGCGCCAGCCAAATATGAAAGGTTGGGAAGTATTGCTTTCAGAAAGTCAGGAGCGCATGTTGGTTATTTTACACAAAGGCAAAGAACATTTAGCAGAAGCTATTTTTAAGAAATGGGAACTAACCTACAATCAAATTGGTGAGGTAACTGATAGCGGTAACGTTCAATATTATATGAATGGTGAGCTCGAGGCCGATATTCCTGCCGAGAGTTTAGTGCTTGGTGGTGGCGCTCCAATTTACAAACGAGAGTGGACCGAACCAACCTATTTTGAAAAAATAAAAGCCTATTCAATGGAAGCAATTGAGCAACCAAAAGATCTAAAAGCTGTTGCTGAATTTTTAATGCAATTGCCAAACATAGCCTCAAAAAATTGGATATTTAATCAATACGACAGCATGGTAGGTACGGTGAATCAAAGTACCAATATGCCAAGCGATGCAGCAGTTGTGCGTGTTAAAGGAAGTAAAAAATCACTCGCATTAACGGTCGATTGTAATAGTCGCTATGTATACGCCAATCCCGAAGTTGGTTGTGCTATTGCGGTAGCAGAAGCCGCAAGAAATATTACTTGTACAGGCGGTAAGCCAAGTGCGGTAACCAATTGCCTCAATTTTGGCAACCCGTATGATAAAGAAGTATATTACCAATTCAAATACAGTATTGAAGGAATGAGTAAAGCCTGTTTGAAATTTGGAACCCCTGTTACAGGCGGAAACGTTAGCTTCTATAACCAAAGTAGCGAAGGTGTAGCAGTTTATCCAACCCCAACTATTGGTATGGTTGGTATTATCGAAGATATAAAACATCAAACGGGATCTGCATTTAAAAATGAAGGTGATTTAATTTACTTAGTTGGTAAATCACAGAATGACATTAGCAGCAGTCAGTATTTAGCAAAATACCACAAGGTGGAATTTTCTCCTGCACCATACTTGAATTTAGATGAAGAAAAACAATTACATGATGCCGTTTACAATGCAATTACAAGTGATTTGATACAATCTGCGCATGATTTAAGTGAGGGTGGATTGTTTGTTGCACTTGCTGAGTCAGCGATGCAATCAGGCAAAGGTTTTGATATTTGCACAGATGCCAATTTTAGATTAGATGCTTGGCTATTTGGTGAAGCACAAGGTAGAATAACTGTTTCGGTAAAACCAGAGAATAAGATTGAATTTGAGAATCTAATTAAAACAGATGGCGTAAATGCATTGCATATAGGATCTGTAAAAGGCAACGAGATGATTGTTAATAGCGAAAATTATGGCAGTATTAATTCTTTCGCAAACCTATATAACAATGCGATCGCAAGGATTATAGAAAAAAATTAATACTTGTTTTAGTTAAAGCCAATTCGTTTTTTAGTTGAAAACTTAATTCTGATGAGCGATCTCATTAATTTGCTCATAAATCCGACTTAAAAGTTCAATTCGGAATTCAGTTCCTTTGTTTATTTCACTTTTTAAGGTTATTTTTCCTGATAAAACATCGAGTTGCGTTTTAACCATGAATAAACCCAATCCCTTGCCTTCAAATGCAATCTAACCCAGATTATATATCAATTAACAGAGACTGCTGGAATTCTAGAACTGAACACCATATTAATTCTGATTTCTATCAATTAGAAGCCTTTTTAAAAGGGGCAAGTTCTTTAAATTCTATTGAGTTAGATCTCCTAAATGATATCAGAGGAAAAAAGATACTTCATCTTCAGTGTCATTTTGGAATGGATACGCTGTCTTTAGCGCGACTAGGGGCACAAGTGGTAGGAGTGGACCTCTCTAATAAAGCCATAGATAAAGCCAATGAGATAAATAATCAGTTGAATTTAGGTGGCCGATTTATTTGTTGCGACTTATATGAATTGCCGAAATATTTAGATGAAACTTTCGATATTGTATTTACAAGTTATGGCACGATTGGTTGGTTGCCGGACATAGACAAATGGGCCCAAGTGGTTTCAAAAATGCTCAGGCCTTCAGGTAAGTTGGTTTTTGTGGATTTTCATCCGATGGTATGGATGTATGATAATGATTTCGCAAAAATACAATACAGTTACTTTAATGCCGAGGCAATTGTAGAATATGAATCTGGTTCTTATGCCGATAAGGAAGCTCCCATTAGAACAGAAAGTATTGGATGGAACCATTCCATAAGTGAAGTGGTAAATAGTTTAATTAAAAATGAATTACACATCAATATTTTAAATGAATACAATTATTCGCCGTATAATATATTCCCGAATATGGTGGAAATCTCAAATGGGCAATTCATTCTAAAACAATTTGAAAATAAAATGCCACTGCTATATGCCATTATAGGCAACAAATTGTAAATTATTTTTGGATTGAGGATTGGTGTTTCAACCAATATTGTTTGCCATAGCTACAAAATATTTCTTCTCCAGATTTGATTTTTCTTGTTGCAACTAAACAAATATTCTCATTGTCGTCCAATGAAATGCGTGCATTGTTTTTTAAACCATTCACTGTTTTTATACTTCCATTTACATCATTGGCATATTTTGCAAAACACTTAACTTTTTTTGAATCCATAATCCGACCATCTAACATCTTTATAAAATATTGGTCTTGATTTTTATTTGCTCGCATTGCAGCCATAGATTCAGTCAATATTTCACCTTTAAAAAGAGCAATGATTTCATCCTTGTATATGGGAATCATGGTATACAAGCCTTTACCTGAGTTAGGTAATTGAGATATTTCGATGTATAAGTAGCTCGATTCACTTGCCTCTATTGCATTGTTGAGATATGTTTTCAATAGTGTTATGCAGTTTGCCATTCTTTCATGGCTTGTTGTAAGGTGTTTAAAAATACACTAGGGTCTTGGGCTCCTGAAACAGCATATTTTCTATCGAAAACAAAAAATGGAACACCACTCACACCAATTGCCTCCGCTTCCTTAATATCCGAAATAACAGCCTCGCGGTATAGTTCTGAATTTAGAACTTTTTCAGTAGAATCTTTATCTAAACCAATTTCATCAGCTATTTCTAATAAAGTATTTTTGTCATCCATGTTTTTTCCATCCGTAAAATATGCTTTGAATAATTTTTCTTCAGCTTCATTTTGTTTATTGTTGTCTAATGCAAAATGCGAAAAACGATGTGCATCAAAGGAGTTAGCTACTACCGAATGGTCTAAATTATAGGTTAGTCCAACCGACTTTGCCATAGCAGTAACTTGGTCATTCATTTCCTTTGCTTGCGGAACACTTATGCCTTTATGCCTGGCAAGATATTCGTTAATAGAAATTGAAGTATCCGTAATTAAATTGGGAGATAACTGGTAACTTTTCCAAATAATTTCAACTTTGTCCTTATCATTAAATTGCGATAAAGCTTGTTCAAATTTTCTTTTGCCTATATAACAAAATGGACACATAATATCGCTCCATATTTCTATTTTCATTTGATAAGAATTGTTTTGATTCATTGTTTTATTTATAATTAAGACTAACGCTGAATAATAATACGTTGCGTTAAATTGAATTCAAGAGATTCAAACTTTATAAAGTACAAGCCTGGGCTCAGCTGAGAGCCAGTATTTATAATAATTTGTTTGCCCTCATTAAATATGTCGGTATATAGTACTTGTCCTGCAATATTCATTAAATAAAGTTGGCCATTGGGGCAATTAAATGGTAGAATTAATTCAAATAGACCTGAATTTGGATTTGGAATCACTTTGATCGTCACTTCCTTTAATTGGTTATTAATACCTGTAATTTCTGTTACAGCAATGCAATTTGAAGTATCAGTACATGCACTGTCTTTTATCTCAAGCGCATACGAACCATTGATTGTGGCTGTGTAAGTTTTTTTGGTTTCACCATTGATAGGCACTACAGTTCCCAATTTGCAGTCCATCCATTGGTGTGTGCCAGTAAGACTTGCCGCTGTAAGTTTAGGGCCAACCTTGTTAATAAGGGTATTTGTCTTAGGAATTGTTAAATTAATCGTTAGGATACTATCACAGCCAAGATAATTTACCAAAGTGTCTTTATAGATACCTGAATTTGTCCAAGTTGTTTTCTTACCCAGCGGCCTATAATATCTGCAAGCGTTTATAGTTGTATTGCCGAAAGTTGGATTATGAATTGTTAAATTAATAGTCATAGCACTATCGCAGCCGATTGTATTCAAAATGGTATCATGATAAATGCCTGAATTGGTCCATGTATATTTTCCACTCGGACTTTTTATTTTTTTACAAGCAGAAAGATTAAAATTTGAATTGCTATTTTTAATTAATAAGTTAATTGTTAAAATACTGTCGCATGATTTAAAGTTTTTCAGTGTGTCATTATAAATGCCACTCACCGAATAAGTGCGTTTGCCACTTGGTATGGTATATTTCTTACAAGCTTTAGCAATTATAGAATTGAAACTAGGTTTGTTAACGGTGAGGTCTGTTTTAATAATACTGTCACAGTTTCTGTAATTTAATATGGTATCATAATAGATTCCACTATTTGTATAAATTCGACCTGAAGGACTTTTATAGCTATTGCACACAATCCGTGAAAAAGAATCTTTGCTTCCGCCAATTTTTAAAACGATGCTTAGAATACTATCACATTGTGCAAAGTTTTTGATGATATCTTTATAATTGCAGGATTGTGTCCAAACAAATTTACCACTTGGACTGGTATAGCTTTTACAAGCAAATGCATTAATTGTTTTTCCAGTCGATTTCTTTATTGTTAGGTTTATTGTTATGACACTGTCGCAGCCAAATAGCCCAACAGACATGGTATCTTGATAGGTACCTGAAAGTGTCCATTTAAATTTACCACTTGGACTTGTATAGTTATCGCAACTGGTAACGGTCTGCGTAGATTTTGCAACAGTTTTAGAAAACTTTTGACCTCTTACCCAATTTGACCCGTTGCCACTAAGTGCAAATGAAACCAACGATCCAGTATTGCTGTAAATACTTAAATCAGTGAGTGTTTTGAACGAGCTATTCGCTGAAGCAGCTTTACCTTGGTTGAACTTGTAATAGGCTCTTAATCCTGTCTGATTTGAACAAAATTCTAAGCCCATATTGTCATTTAATTCTTTAATTGTTCTACATGCATTCCAGATACGAACTTCATCGATTAATCCTTGGTAGAAGCGTGTGTAAGTAGAATGGCCTCCAATAATTAAATTGGTAGAAGTTGTTTTAGTGATATTGGTAGCAATTGAGAGAGAATCCACGGCTGCTCCATTCAAATAAACACGCATTTTTGTTCCATCGTAGGTGCCAGCTATGTGTTGCCAAGTATTTAAAGATAAAATACTTGAAGTTGTTATTTCTCTCCAGGTGCCATCTCCGATTGCGAAATTTAATTTGCCACCTGCACCTACACGCAACATATAGCCATAATTACTAGTATTATATTCCTTATTGATTACATTGCCATCAAAAACATTGGTCTTCCATGCTGTTGGATAAATCCATGCTTCAAGCGTTATTAATTTACCGTTAATTTGAAGGGAGGTGTCGTTGCCACAATCCACCTTGTCATCGGTACCATCAAAATCAAGCGCATTTTGACTCATTAAAGTTGCACCCATTAATGCGAATACAAAAAGAAAAATAATTGTAATTGTTTTTTTCATAAACTAAAATATATAAACTTAATTTTCAAATTTAAAATGAATTTTCCACCTTTCTTAACATTATTTTAACCTATTAAGCAAGACACTTAATTTAATTAAAATACATCTTTTGGATTCAGTTAATATAGGTTTGTGAATACCTTTTTATTGGGTGTAATGTTTAAAAGCTATATAAGCAATTTCGGCAATTATACGTTCGTTTGTTTCATAAATCTCCGAACTGTTTGAAACAAATACTGAAATAAATAAGTGCTTGCCATCCGGCAGGGTAACAACCCCGACATCATTCGTTCCGGCACTTATGCCTTTTTCATTTGACCCAGAGGTTCCAGTTTTGTGCGCAACAATTATACTATCTGGTAGAAGACCTTTTAGCCGTTTATTACTTGTGTAATTTTCAACTAAAATACGGTTTAAAAATTGGGTACTTGAATCACTTAAAAATTCTTTTTGAAACCAAGCTGCTAAAAGCTCACCCATTGCAAGTGGAGTGGTGTTGTTTTTAAATTGAGTCGACCATTTCTTAGACATTTGATACTCTGTAGCTGCGATTGAAATGGTTTTAAAACCCAAGGAACGGATGTATTGGTCTACTTTTTTAGTTCCACCTACTAAATTGAACAGGATATCACATGCATTGTTATCGCTTCTCGAAATAGAATAAGTTAATAAATCCGCAACCGAAATTGAAAAATTACCTTCCGGATACTTGTCCTTCATAGGACTCCAAGTGTTTCGTAAATCCAGCTTCTTAACAAAAACTTGCTGATTTAATTTCAAAATTCCATCATCTACTTGTTTTAATACAGCCAAAGCTAAATGAAATTTGTAAACGCTTTGCATAGGAAATCTTTTATCGTTATTAAGCAATGTAGTTTCCTTGTCTTCAAGCGCAATAATTGAAACACCAATCGTGGCTTTGTATTTCGAAACTAAATTTATAATAGAATCAGCTAAGTGTTTAATGGAACCCGAAGAATCTACATGTTGTGCCTTCGCATTAAAGCAAGTAAGTAAAAATAGGAATAAAAAAAATGAATGATTCCGCACTGATTTTAAATTAAATGAGCATCATTCAAAGAAAGGCAAGTAATTTAAAATAAGCCGTTAAGTTCAGCTTCAATTTTATTGATAACAAAATTGGCATCCGTACTGTCACTTTCAAAATCTAATTCATCGATATCGAGAATGATTAATTTACCCGTTTTATAAGTTGAAATCCAAGCCTCGTAACGTTCATTCAGTCGTTTTAAATAATCAAGTCTTATACTGTCTTCATAATCTCTGCCACGTTGTTGTATCTGCTTTACCAAGGTAGGAATAGAACCACGCAAGTAAATCAGTAAATCTGGCGGTTGAATCATACTGTTTAAAGAATTATATAACGAGATGTAATTGTCAAAGTCTCTGGTACTCATTAAACCCATTGCATGAAGGTTTGGAGCAAAAATACAAGCATCTTCGTAAATGGTTCTATCTTGAATGACTGTTTTATTACTTTCTCTTATTTTGCGAATATTATTAAAACGCACATTTAAAAAATAAACCTGCAAATTGAAACTCCAGCGCTGCATATCCTCATAAAAATCACTGATATAGGGGTTGTCATCCATATCCTCTAACTGAACTTCCCAATTGTAATGTTTAGCAAGCATATTCGTAAGTGTGGTTTTACCACTACCTATGTTACCTGCAACGGCTATATGCATTGCCTTATTTTGTGTCTTGGCCATTATATTGCAAACTTATTGGTTTTATTGCTAAATATTTATTTTTAAATCAAAAATGTGGAAATCTAAATCAATTTAATTCAATTAATAATTTTCGAAATTGTTAAAATTTTAGTAAAATTTTTTGAAACCTATGATTTCTCGCACCTCGCGAATAGTTTTTAATGAACTCTCTTGTGCTTTTTCAACACCTTGTTTGGCTACTTTGCTAAGAAATAAATCATCGTTAATGGTCGATTCAATGCGGTCGCGAAAAGGAGCAATAAATATTTCCATATCATCTGCCAATTGCTTTTTCATATCGCCAAAGCGAATATTTCCATCGTAATAGCTGCTTTCAAATTGATTAACAATAGTTTTTGAAGTTACCAATTTCATCAAATCAAATAGGTTTTGAACTGCTGCGGGTTTTGCAGAACCCAATTCTGATGGTTGATCAACAACACTTGTAACAGCTTTCATGATTTTTTTTCGCAGAATGTCCGCATCATCACTCATGTATATATTGTCAAATTCTCCGGCACTTTTACTCATTTTTCCACCACCTGTCAAACCTGGAATTTTAACCAATTCTTCATTGTAATTAAAGGCTTGTGGTTCAGGAAAAAAATCGACATTGTATAATCTATTAAATCGATTGGCAAAAGTTCGAGACATTTCAAGATGTTGTTCTTGGTCTTTTCCTACAGGCACTTTAGCGCCTTTATGCAATAGAATATCTGCGGCCATCAATACCGGATAAGTCAACAAGCCTGCATTGATATTGTCGGGGTGACTGCGTGATTTTTCCTTGAATGAAGTTACTCTTTCTAATTCACCTTTATAAGCGTTCATATTCAGAAACATATACAATTCGGCTGTTTCAGGTAAATCACTTTGTAAATAGAGAGCACATTTCTCTGTATCTAAACCTAATGCAATATACTCGGCTAGCACCCGTTTAACAGATTCATGCAAATCGGCAGGGGTTGGATGGGTAGTTAAAGAATGATAATCGGCAATAAAGAAATAGCATTTAAACTCATCCTGCATTCTCAAAAAATTCTTAACCGCACCAAAATAATTGCCTAGATGCAATTTGCCGGTGGGTCTTATTCCGCTTACTACTATTTCCATTTTGATCAATTATACAGAATTGCAAAAGTAAGTTTTCAGTTTCACTCGTGCAATGATGAAACAATTAATTCCTTGTAATATCCATTCTTTTCTAACAAGGCCGTGTGATTCCCTTGTTCTATTATTTCACCTTTGTCCATCACCAAAATATTGTCAGCATACTTAATCGTAGACAAACGGTGAGCAATCACAATACTTGTTTTACCTCTTAATAATTCAAGGGTTGCTCTCTGAATAATCAGCTCAGTCTCCGTGTCTACAGAAGAGGTGGCTTCATCTAAAATAAGCACCGAAGGATTAAACACCATGGCCCGAATAAATGAAATTAGCTGTCTTTGACCTAAAGACAGGGTACTTCCGCGCTCCATCACTTTGTAATGGTATTGACCCGGTAATTGTTCAATAAAATGATGGGCTCCTATTTTCTCTGCTGCTTTTTTTATTTCATCCTCACTAATATCGGTTTGATACAATCGGATATTATCAATGATACTGCCACTGAAAAGAAATACATCTTGCAGTACCACGGCTATTTGTCTTCTCAAATGTTGTAATTCGTAATCCATCTGAGAAATACCATCAATTAAAATTTCACCTTTGTTAACTGCGTATAATCTACTTAAAATATTGATGATTGAAGATTTTCCTGCCCCGGTTGCTCCAACAATAGCCAAAGATTTTCCTGGGTCAATATTAAAACTGATATTTTTTAATACATATTGCTCATCCGTATAGGCAAACCAAATATTTTTGAATGCTATTCGACCTTCTATTTTTTTGTTAATTGTTCCTAAATTTGAATCTAAAGTATCATTTTCTAAGAGCTTGAAAATACGATCGGCCGCAACAATACCCATTTGAATATTATTGAAACGATCGGCTAATACACGAATCGGTCGGAAAAACATATTGATGTATAAAATGAACGCCGTAATAGTACCAAAATCGAATAACTGTTGACCCACTATTTGTCTTGTTCCCCACCACACTAACAATCCCAAGGATATGGAGGTAATAACCTCAATAACTGGAAAGAAAATAGAGTAATATAGAACGCTTCTGTCATTGGCTTTGTAGTGTTCAGTATTAATCTTATCAAATCCTTGCGAAACTGATTTCTCCTGATTAAAAATTTGCACCAATTGCATGCCTGTTAAATGCTCTTGAACAAATGTGTTTAGTTTTGCAACCGCTGTTCTAACATCCTCGAAGGCCGATTTTATTTTTATTCGAAATAAATGGGAAGCATAGAATAATAAAGGCAATACACTCAGGGAAACCAAGGTTAATTTCCAATCAATAATCAGCATGAAAATTGTAATGGTAATGATTTGAAGTATATCGCCAATGATGGTAATTAGTCCTTCGGCAAATAATTCTGCTAAGGTTTCAATATCTGTTACAGCTCTTGTAACCATTGTGCCTACGGGAGTTTTGTCATGATAACTTAATTTACTTTCTAATAAGTGACTGAAGACTTTTAAACGCAATTTTTTAACAACATTTTGAGCAATCCAACCTGTAATGTATTCATTGAAAAATTGTAAAATACCACTCACTATAATGAGTGCTAAAATTAAAAAACAAATTGTGATTAGCCCATTTAAATCGCCCATGGCTGCATATTGATTGATTGCTTTTTCAATGAGCCATGGTCTAATAGGAGAGAGCAATGCAAGTAATATGGTAGTACTTATCGCTATCCAAATTTTTTTCTTGAAATCAACGGTCAGATTTAATACCTTTTTTAATGTAGAAAATTTGATGGATTTATTTGAATTGGAAGATTGTGCCATTGCAGATATACAGGTGCGAAAATAGATTTTTTAAATCAGCAATTTGAAAAGAAGTCGAATTTATTATTGGTTTGTTTTTGTCGAAAATTGATATAGTCAGAATAAAAACATAATAAATTTGATGACAGATTGTACCTTTGGCATAAGTATTGAAAACATACTGCTACAATTAATATGCAATTTACTAAAAACTCGCTTTTTGGCGGTAGAATAGAGGGTGATGATGCCGAAGGCGGAGACCTATTTCCACTTTTTTCTCAACAAGAAGAAAATGAAAGTAACAAACAAGTAGTACCTGAAAGTCTGCCAATTTTACCGATTAGAAATACTGTTTTATTCCCAGGTGTCGTGTTTCCAATCACAGTTGGCAGAGATAAATCAATTAAGTTAATCAAGGATGCCAATAAGGGCGATAAAACAATTGGTGTTTTTTCTCAAATTAATCCCAACACAGAAGAACCCGAAATCAAAGATCTTTATACAATCGGCACGATGGCCCAAATTGTTAAAATTCTAAGAATGCCCGATGGTAACACAACGGTTATTATTCAAGGAAAAAGAAAGATTAAACTTGGCGAGGAAATTAGCAATGAACCTTATCTTAGAGCCAAAGTAACACCAATCGAAATAGTTGAGGTTAAAAGCGATAAGGAGTTAAAAGCCTTGATGAGTAATATCAAAGATACGGCCACAGAAAACATTCAACTATCTCCAAATATACCAAGCGAAGCGAGCTTTGCTTTGAAAAATATTGACAGTGATAATTTTCTGGTTAGTTTTATTGCCTCCAATTTAAATATTTCAGTAGAGGATAAACAGACGATTTTGAACGCAGAAACGCTAAAAGATCGTGCCAATTTGGTATTTGAGCATTTGTTCAAAGAGAATCAAATGTTGCAGCTAAAAGATCAAATTCAAAGCAAGGTTAAAATTGACCTTGACAAACAGCAAAAGGAATATTTCTTGCACCAACAGATACGAGCTATTCAGGAAGAACTTGGACAAGATAGTCCTGATAAAGAAATAGAAAATCTGAGAGATCGCGGTAAAAAGAAAAAATGGTCGAAAGACATAGCAAGTGCATTTAACAAAGAGCTTGATAAATTAATGCGAATTAATCCAGCCAGTCCGGATTATTCTGTGAGTTTAAACTATGCACAAACTTTACTAGATTTACCTTGGGGTGATTATACGAAAGATAACCTTGACCTAAAAAAAGCTCAAAAAGTACTAGATGCGGATCATTTTGGATTAGAAAAAGTAAAACAAAGAATTTTAGAATACCTTGCTGTTATTAAGTTAAAAGGAGATTTGAAAAGTCCAATTATTTGTCTTTATGGACCTCCAGGTGTTGGTAAAACATCTTTGGGTCGCAGCATTGCAAAAGCCTTAGGTCGCAAATATGTCCGTGTTTCATTGGGTGGATTGCATGATGAAGCCGAAATAAGAGGTCATAGAAAAACATACATCGGTGCGATGCCAGGCAGAATTATTCAAAATTTGAAAAAGGTAAAATCGGGCAATCCTGTTTTTGTGTTAGATGAAATAGATAAAGTAGGCAATGATTTTAGAGGGGATCCTTCTTCGGCTTTACTTGAGGTATTAGACCCTGAACAAAACACCACCTTTCATGATAACTATCTTGAATTAGACTATGACTTAAGCAAAGTAATGTTTATTGCAACGGCTAATTCATTAGATACGATTCAACCTGCTTTATTAGACAGAATGGAAATTATTGAATTGAGTGGCTATACAGTTGAAGAAAAAATTCAAATTGCTCAAAAATATTTGATTCCCAAACAACGCACAATGCATGGTGTTAAAACACCACAATTTAAATTGAGTGATAATGTTCTAGAAAGTGTTATAGAAGAATATACCCGCGAAAGTGGTGTAAGAAATCTTGAGAAAAAAATTGCTTCATTGGTTCGCCATAAAGCCATGAAGATTGCATCTGGTGAAGCGATGGATAGCGTTATCACCATTGATGAAATGCAGAAAATTTTAGGCGCCGAAAAAATGGATAAAGAAATATACCAAGACAACGACACAGCTGGTGTTGTTACTGGATTGGCTTGGAGCCCCGTTGGTGGTAGTATTCTGTTCGTTGAAAGTACGTTGACTAGAGGTAAAGGAGGTATGATTTTAACCGGTAAATTGGGAGATGTGATGAAAGAAAGTGCCACCACTGCGATGACTTTTCTAAAAGCAAATGCCGATTATTTAAACATCGATTATAAAGTGTTTAATCAATGGGATGCACATATTCACTTTCCAGCTGGCGCGATTCCTAAAGATGGCCCAAGTGCTGGTATTACAATCTTAACATCATTGGCTTCACTGTATACGCAGAGAAAAGTAAAACCTTTCTTAGCGATGACTGGTGAAATAACATTAAGAGGCAGAGTATTGCCAGTAGGCGGAATTAAAGAAAAGATATTAGCAGCCAAGCGTGCGGGTATTACTGAAATTATTATGTGCCACGAGAATAAAAAAGATGTCGAAGATATTCCTCAACAATATTTAAAAGGTGTTAAATTTCATTACGTAGGTAAAATGTTAGAGGTATTAGATCTGGCCTTAATGGATGAAAAAGTAGCCAAGCCTTTGAACATGGAAATACTGAAAGAAGAGAAGAATTAATTTTTCTAACTCCAAAGAATAAAAAATGGCAACTTTAAAGTTGCCATTTTTTTTACCCAATATCATTGTAATTTAAATTTTTTTCGAATATTCATGGTGTTTTTACCATCCTTATAAAATTTACGCGTAAAGGGCCAATCCCTTTCAATTGAGTACAATACTAGGGTGTCTTCATAAGTAAATTTGAATAGATAAGTAGTGTGTTCCATTCGAATGGTATCTCCATTAACTGAATAATCAAATTGATTACAAGTTATATCGTCACATGGTGCGTCATTGCGATGGTAGTAATAAAACGAAGTTATAAACTCATCTTTGTCTAATTCAAAGGGATAACCCAAACTATCCAAACCAAAGTATATACCAACTTTTCCATAACGAGAAGGAAAGTCTTTTTCAATCCAGAAAAAATTAAGATCCTTAACTGTATTTTTTTTATTGCATGAAAAAATTCCGATTGTAATTGTAAAAAGGAATAAAATTAAACGCATTAATAAGCTATAAATTACCGTCTAAGTAATCTGTCATGTTATCCCAATAGAAACGGTACCATCCGCTATCTAATGCTTCAAATTTATCGGCGGGAACTTCGGTTTGCGTGAAAGTCATTTTTGTGCCATCATCATTGGGCTCGAATATAAATGTACAAGTCGAAAAATGGTCTTCAGGCCAGCCATCTTCGGCAAATTGCCATGCTTGTACAATTTTCTGACCTTCAATTAATTCAATATTATAGCCTTGACAATACCCTTCAAATACATCAAATTCACCATCGATTTCGCGCGACATGGTGGCTTCGCTATTGGTAATTTCACTGTGTAATTCTTGGTCCATTATGAGCTCATAAACTTCCATTGGGGTGCCGCTAAATTGAACAATGTGCTGAATGGTTTTTGTTTCCATAATATAAATAATAAAGTCGGTGCAAACATAGTGCTTTTAAAAGTTGAATTAAAACAAAAAAGCCCTTTCGATTATTTGAAAGGGCTTTTGATGCAAAAAGATTATAAATTAATACTTGATTAACTTCTGTGTTTGCAAAACAGAGCCATTTGATTGGTCAATTATTTTACCTGTATAAATGCCTCGACTTAAGTTAGACAAATCAACAACTTCATTATTTAAAACTGTTTGGTCTATGATATTTTTACCATTGATATCATAAATTGTTATCCTGGCCACAACATTTGCGGGTAAAGAAATTGTAATATTGTTTTGAAATGGATTTGGATAAGCACGTGCCGAAAAAGCAGTTTGTGTAGCTGTTAAATTACTTTGTTGAGGTTTCGTTTTTAACCACTGAATCTCAGAAGTAACAGTATCTTTTGGGCCATAACTATAGCTGATTAGTGGGAAACCAACACTTGCATCTTTAGTCCAAAATAGATGTTGATAGCTGGTGTCAGAAGGAAAGTTGCCAATATTCAATGGCTGTATTAATGCCTTTGGTAAACCAACCCAAATACCACTAATTTTCATTTCAAATCTCATTCTATTAATATTTCTAACAGTTTGCAAAAGTGTATTGAATGTACCCAAAGGTGTTACAACTACTCCCCAACCATCCATGTTTGAAGTGGTATTGAATTCAAGTTTTAAACGAATAGAATCTATGTATGGATATGGACCCGTTGAGTCAATATCTTGGCCTAAATAATATTGATCGAAAGGAACTAATATACTTTCTGCAAAATTAGTTTGATACGTGCTAGGAAATGTAATAATTGTTTGCTTGTTATTTGCTATTTCCTCAACGCCTTCAATGGTTGCATAACTTCCTTCGACAGATAATTTGGTATTGTCAATTGATAAATAAGTGTATGAACTGTCATCAGTTGAACTAATAGAAGCTAAATTGGCATTTGGGAAATTTTGATGCCCAGGATACCAATCGGCATTTCCAAATCGAATATTTTCAATCGAGTTAGATTTTAGATTAGAAAAATCCCATGTTTCACCAATTCCTGATTTTCTAATAAACGATCTATTGGTATCTGTTGCTTGTACCAAAACTTTTCCAGAAACTATAATATGGCTTCTATCGATGGTAATTTGTGCATTTGTATAGCTAAAAAAAGCTAAACCTATGGCTAGTGGAAGAAAGTGTTTGGTCATGTGATTTATCTTAATATTTGGTGATTTTTTGTGAGGCAAAATTGGCACCTGATTTTAAATCCATAAACTGAAGTATATAAATCCCTTTTTCAAGACTAGTGATATCAATTTGTTGATTGTTTCTAACTGAAAGTGTATTTATTAATTTTCCTGTATTATCGTAAATTTTTAATTGTACAGTGGCTGGATTTGAAAGTTGAATACTAAATACATTTTGACAAGGATTAGGAAAAATAGTCACATTTGTGTGATCGATTTCTAATAATTTGCTCGTTTGAGATTGTGCTGAAACATATGAAAAATCATTACTATAGGCATCACCATTACTATAACTATAAGTCAACAAAGGTTGACCAATTTTGTTATCGTTGGTCCAAAATAAAATATTATGACTAGTATCTGCAGTATTCCCAAATCCTAATAGTGCAAGGTAAATTTTAGGAACTGTTGTCCAAACACCATTGGTAAACATTTTTAAATTACCTAAATCACTTATAGTCGTCATTTTTTGTCTAATTGTTGAAAAGGTGCCCAATGGCGTTTTTATAGTGCCATATCCATCAATAATCGATTTGTTATTTAACAATATATCAAAATAAATGGAGTCAATAAATGGCAATGGGCCGTTGCCATCCGGATCAATTCCAAGTTCACTGGCCTGGCCTTTATTAGTGGAAGCATCTGTAAATGAGGTATTGAAAGTGGATGGAAAGGTTATATACTTCAATTTAAGTGCATTGACAGAAGAAATACCATCAACAATATCTAGTGACCCTTGGTAGGTTAACTCAGTATCCGTTAAAGAAAAATATTGATATGAACTGTCCTTTGAATTATAAAATGTAAGCATGTTAGCAGTTGGGAAATTGCTAGCACCTGGATACCACTGAGGCAAACCATAGTGATTGGTGTCTTTTTCTACCTCAGTTAAATTAGAGAAATCCCAAGTATAGTTAGCGCCATTGCCAGGCAGCGCATATCTATTGGTATCGTAAGCTTGAACTGTCATTTTGCCCGCAGCCGAGATATGCGATTTGTTGATTGTAATTTGTGCACTTATTCGGCATAACATGAGCGCTAGTAAAGAAACAAAAAGAATTGATTTTTTCATAACAGCAAATATAATTTAGTTTTTCGAAAAATATTAAAATACCTACTTATAATATTCTAATTAACAAATTATTTAGTAGTCGAAAATACTTAAAACCACACAACTAAATCATAGATTTAGATGAGTAGGATATTAATAATGCCACCAACCAATAGTACTTTATAAATAATATTTATCAGTTTAAATTTCTGAAATTTCATTAAAAATATATTAATGACAATTACAACCAAACACAGAAGAATATAATAATTACCATCTTTTAATCCATAAAAACCTACGATGCTTAACCCACAGAAAAAGGAAAGTGCCATAATAAATTGACTGAAATAATGTGCTTTTTCAAGGCCCAACATTACTGGGACAGAAGCAATATGAATGGCCAAGTCACCCACATAGCTTTGAAATTGTTTTATTAATTCTCGACTGTAGATCATGCTCATAAAAAATACGCCATAAATAAAAATGAAGTCATAAAATTTATAAAAATGCAATACAATGGCAAAGAAAGAAGTGACACTTAATATGGACGCAGCAAATTCCTTAATAAATGGCATTTTTTGAAGCTTGTGAGAATATATCCAGAGTGCTAAGATAAAACCACAAAAGAAAATGCCGATTTTAAAAGAAGCACTAAACGCTACGAGGAGGCTAATCAAATTGAATAATATGAATAAATTCAAAGTTGTTTTCTTGCTAATAATTCGATTAAATAGGGTAGCATGTGGTCGATTAATCAAATCTTTTTCAAAATCATAAAAATTATTAATTATAAAACCAGCCGCTATACTAAAAATTGATGCTATGACAATGG
The DNA here is from genome assembly GCA_029945665.1 of bacterium. Classification (GTDB taxonomy): domain Bacteria; phylum Bacteroidota; class Bacteroidia; order NS11-12g; family UBA955; genus JABMMZ01. The sequence goes on from JAQSCZ010000040.1 coordinate 20,599, forward strand.
CGTGTAACCTTAAATCGTACACTAATTTCCAAATATTAAAGCCTGAATGTATTACAATGGAATAAGCTGAGATGTATTGAGCCAAAACAGTCAGTAAAATATTATACCAACGGACTGTCGAAAGTAAGGCAATCCATTTAAGTGCTAAAGGTTTTTGGCCGACCATTTTAGCAGGACTACTCATAAAGAATTAAAACTTGTATATGACTTGTAAATTTTGCCCTTTTAATTTGGCTTCAGCTTGTTCCAAATTTTCTGTAAAACCTAGAATAAATCCGCCACCACCACTACCACATAACTTCAGGTAATAACTATTGGAATCAATACCTTCTTGCCAAAGTTTTTTGAAATTTTCAGGAATCATTGGACTAAAATTATCATAAACCAATTGAGATAAATGTTTCAACGAATGAAACAATGGTTTGAAATCTTTCTTTAAAAACGCTTCAATACATTCATCATTGTATTTTTTAAATTGATGCTTGATGATATTTCTAAAACCCTCGTTTTTACACTTTTCTAAAAAAATAGAGACCATGTTTTGGGTTTGACCTGGACTGCCTGAATCCAATAAAAATATGGCGCCATTTCCCATTGCATTAGGAGCTGGCAAGCCGACAGCATTTAAAACCGTCTTAGATTTTATTAATATCGGGATATTTAAATAACAAATTAATGGGTCTAAACCCGAACTCTTTCCGTGAAAAAAAGCCTCTAACTTGCTAAATATTTGCTTTAAATTAAAAATTTCATCACCAGTTTGTTTCTTTGAAATTAGTATTTTATCTGTGCAGTATTTATCATAAACAGAAGCGACTAAAGCACCAGAACTGCCTACTCCAAATCCTTGTGGAATACTACTGTCAAAGTATAAACCTTGATCTAAATCTGCTTTTAAAAGTTCTAAATCAAAATCACAAGGTAGTTCATTGTTTTTTTGCAATGAAATCAAGTATAGATAAAATGATTTGATGTCAGTATTGGAATCCTCAACATATTTATCATTTCTACCATCTAACTTTAAAGCCCCTTTAAACTGATTATAAGGAATCGAAAGTCCCATCGAGTCTTCGATGATACCATATTCTCCAAATAATAAAATCTTTGAATAAAAGAGTGATTGTTTAAGCATTTTTAGTTTTTTTAGGGCCTGAGCCAACAGCGTTGCAAAAATACAACCCATTTTGACAATATCCAACCAATTCATTCTTCACAAAGTTTTGAACTTGTTCATTATGCTCGTCAGTATTTATCAAATGGACATTTGCCCCCGCATCTAGTGTAAATAACAAATTCAATCCTGTTTGGTTTCGAAAGTCCCATATTTTTTCTAAAACGGCAATGGTATTGGGTTTCATGAGTATGAATGGGGTAGGAGAAGTCATCATTAAAGAATGTAACATTAAGGCTTCACGTTCAACCAATGCTATAAATTCCTGAATCTCTCCATTTTTTAAAATATTTAATAAAAGTCCAATATTTTCATTGGCTAACTGATATCTCAACGAAGCAAAAGGATGTTCCTTTAACAATGCATGTCCTTTTGTACTCGAAACAGATTTTTTTCCCTTTTCAATAATTAATATTGTATCTTTAAGGTTTTTAAATACTGAATTTATTTGATTATCTATATTCACTGCGAATTCATCTGAACTATTTTGAATTAACGGCGTTTTCCCCCATAAATTATAGCCCCCATAAACACTTCTACTTGCACTGCCTGAGCCAATTCTAGACCAATTAGAAGCCAATTCGAAAAAATTATTGATAGTGCTTTCCGTAATTTGTTGATGTAAATCGCACAAACAAAGTGATAAGGCGCTAAATGCCGAAGCCGAGGAAGCTATTCCGCTGCTGTGAGGAAAAGTATTTGAAGAATGAATTTGCAAATGATACTGTCTTAGCCATGAAAATTGACTGACAACTTTCTCTAGAAACGCTTTTATTTTTATCTCAAAAGAATCATTCTTTTCATTTTCAAAATAAAAATCGATTGAAATTTGATTTTGTCCATCAACTTTTATGGCCTCTATATTGGTTTTAGTTAAGGCATTATCTAATGTAAAACTAATCGAAGGATTGGCAGGAATTTGTGGCCCTTTCTTGCCCCAATATTTTACCAAAGCAATATTCGAAGGGCTTTCCCAACTTGCTATTATTTTATTATTTCCGGTCATTCGTTAATTTTAATCATTTCATTAAATGGTACTATTTTGTAAAATCCTTTCGTGTTAAAGTATGTTGTAACATCTTCCCCAGTTGCCAAAATATAATCGCCACCCCAAGCTCCTAGGCTTTTTATCGTACCTTTGTAGTCATTGAAAAGAGATTGTTTTACAGTGGGTCTTCCAATTGCAGAACCAACTTCCTCTTCTGCAATTTCAAGTAACAAACAAAACTCAAAGTAATCTTTTGTATGCGATAATAATTTAGCCACTCTGGTTAATTCTTCAATTTGTCGCAAATTAAACTGTGGCTTATTATTGTATTTTTCAATCTCTCTTTGACTATTTTGTTTTTGATTTAAATGAACAAAATACAATAAGTTATTAAATGGTTTTTGCCAATTAAATGTTTCTACTGTTGGAATTTGGTGATTTACCTGGTATAAAATTGGTGATCCTGCTTCGGCCACAGCCACATCAAATCCGCTGCCTTTGAATGCATTAAAATGTAACTTATAGGCATCAACTCCAGCCCATTGAGCAATATTATAAGTCAAAGTAGAACTACTGCCTAAGCCTTCTTCTCTTCCAAAATCTAAATATGTCTCGACCTTATAACTAAAATTATCATTTATAAAATCGGGATTCAATGCCCTTGCAGTCATTAAAAAACGAATGAGTTGAATGCTGATTACAGCATCTGTTGATTCAATTACACAAAAATCAGGCAATGCAATTTCTGCCGAATACCAGCACAATCCATTTTGGTCGAAACTTTGCCAATGCAAAACACTTTCGGCTATTTCTGGAAGTTTTTCTACGTTTAGTGTTTGACCTTTTCTTGTTGGTAAGGCCAAAGCGGTTGCACCTTGTAAAACGGCGTATTCACTACACAATAACAATTTTCCACAACTATAATAGGATTGATTCAAATTAAGACGTGTAGTTTTTATGATTTGGCAACAACTTTTGGAATCTCAATACCTCTTATCTTACAAAATATCTCTACTGCAGCGCTATGACTTACAATTTTATCTTTAAAGTAATTTACAATTTCTGTCTTTTCGCTTTCTGTTGCCTCTAACTGATTGAGGATATTTAACAAGTGCATTTTCATATGACCTTTCTGTATGCCTGAAGTAACCAGTGATCTGAGTGCTGAAAAGTTTTGAGACAAACCAACAACAGAAGCTATTTTCATTAGATCCTGTGCATTTGGATTGCCAAGCATTTTTAACGCAAATTTTACCATTGGGTGTAAACCAGTTAAACCACCTACAGTGCCGAGTGATAAAGGTACTTCAATCCAAAAACGGAATATGCCATCCTTAGTTTCAGAATGTGTTAAACTTCCATATTTGCCATTGCGCGCGGCAAAGCTATGTGCGCATGCTTCCACCGCTCTAAAATCATTACCTGTAGCAATAACCACACTATCTATTCCATTCATAATTCCCTTGTTATGAGTAGTCGCTCTATACGGTTCTATTTCAGCAATTCTAACTGCTCTGCAAAATTTTTCCACAAATTCTTCGCCACTCATTTCACCTTCACCTAAAGTATCAATCGGTGCGCTTACCTCAGCCCTTACAATGCAATTAGGTGTATAGTTACTAAGAATACACATGATAATTTGTAAATCCTTTTCATCTTCATTCAACAAGGTTGTCAACTCAATTTCGTTTTTGAGTATTTTGGAAAACTCTTCTAAAACCGAATTAATAAAATTAGCGCCCATGCTGTCGCAAGTATCGAATGTGGCCTTTAGTTGAAAATATCCTGGCTCATCACGTGTCTTGTCTATTAATTCAATGTCCAAAATACCACCGCCTCGCAATTGCATATTTCTAGTGATAGCATTAGTTTCGCTATAAAACTTGGGTTTTATAGCATTAACAAAGTTAAACAGTTTAGAATGGTCGGAACCATTCCAAATAAAATGCACATGACCTATTTTTTCAGTTGCTATGATTGTTGTTTTGAATCCTCCGCGGTCTAACCAGAAGTTGGCACCTTTAGCCGCAGCTGCAACAACAGAGCTTTCCTCAATAGCCATTGGGATGCAATAGTTTTTTCCATCAATATTAAAATTTGGAGCAATTCCGAAAGGCAAATAAAAGTTAGTAATGGTATTTTCTATAAACTCATCGTGCAATTTTTGAACAGAAATGTCATCGTGCCAATAACTTTTTAAAAAATCTATTGCATTTTCGTCGCCATTGAAATAATTGGAAATAATCCATTCAATCTTTGCTTCTTTGCTGAGTTTTGAAAATCCTTTGATTGTAGGCACCTTAGATATTGTGTTTTTTAAATTATGATTTTATTGATAAATAACTATAACAAGTTTGAAGACCTTTTTTTTGCAATTCACAGTAGTTTCTGAGGGTTTCATAGTCGCCGGTAGCATGTTTTAAAAAGGCAGATGCTTGGGCATAAACAGCATTAGTATTTGCTTTTTGAATGAGGTAATAACCATCCAAAAAGTCTTTAACACCACCGCTAATTATTAGATTACGGCAAAGGGCTTTGTCGCCTAATTGGTTCACTGCTAAATTCGCAAAGTCAACCATTTCAATCGCGGTATGTCCTATCTTGGTTATCGGTGTCAATAGTTCTTTAATGTAGTCGGGTTGTCTTAATAATTCCAATGTGGCGAAGTTAGTACCTCCATGCGCACCAAACTCAATTGCCTCGATAGGGAGTTGTAATAATTCTACAAATGATTTTGGACCAAAGCCTTGTCCAACTTCCTTGACAATGATTTTACAATCTATTTTATCAATGAGTCGTTTAATTGTATCAATCGGTGCAAATTTAATTCGATCTCCTTCAGGCTGCAACCATTCTTGCAATGGATTCACATGCACAATTAGTCCATCTGCATCTAAGCGTTTTATTAAATCAACCAATAAAGGAATTTGATTCAATGCCAATAATTCCTCAATTTGAGCAATGCCGAGATTGGCAAAAAAGGGCAATTCATTCCCTAAATATTGACGAACATTAAAATCTTCAAAGTAGGTAGCATCTTTTAATATAATTCTACAACTACCTAAGCCCATGCCCATTCCAAATTCATTGCACGCCATGGCTAAATTGCGATTAATAACCCCGGCTTGCAACGTTCCTCCAGTCATACTGCTTACCCACAATGGAAGTTGCAGCGCCTTGTTGGCAATTGTTTTTTGAGGAATAACAGTGGCCTCTGGGTGTGCACTGAGCAATGGTTCGTAATAGAATCTAGAATCTATACAGGCTGTTTGCGATAGGAATGCCAATTCTATATGGTCTTGTTTACGGCTAGATGTTTGATTTGTTTCCAAAAATTAATGACTATCAATATTAACCACAAAAATAAGCTTTTGTTTTTTATCAGTCTGTTTTTAAATAAAAAAGACGATTTTTCAATTGAAAAATCGTCTTTTAAAATAGTTTATAATAGAGTTAGACCCTAGATTGAAGATACATGGTATCATTAATACGTTTTTCGGCTAACTTAATAGCAGCTAATTGCGTATTGATATTGTCATTTTCCGATTTTGAATAAATATCTAAAACAGTGTTGTAAATATTTTCAGTTTGAGCAAAAGCAATTTCTCTTACATAACCGTTATATTCGCTATATACGTTGATTAAACCACCAGCATTGATTAAGAAATCAGGCGCATATAAAATACCTTTTGTTCTAACCATATCACCGTGAATTATTTCATCCTCTAATTGGTTATTTGCAGCACCCGCAATAATTTGACATTTTAATTTTGCAATATTCTCAGTATTGAGAATAGCACCTAAAGCACAAGGAGCGAATATATCAACATCCTGTTCAAATATTTGTTCTGGTTTAACGATGGTCGCCTTGTATTTATCTGATGCAATTTTTAAACCACTTTCAAATATATCAGTTGAGGTAAGAATTGCACCATCTTTGTGCAATAATTCCATAAGATGTAAACCCACTTTGCCAGCACCCTGAACAGCAATTTTTTTGCCAGCTAAGCTATCGTTACCATAAGCTTTTTTAGCACTTGCTTTAATTCCCATGTAAACACCATAGGCAGTTACTGGACTAGGATCGCCACCACCGCCCATAATTTCAGAAAGTCCAACGACATGCTCAGTCTCCATGGCAATATATTCCATATCTTTGGTAGTCGTACCAACATCTTCTGCCGTAATATATTTACCGGCAAGGTTTTCTACACAACGACCAAATTTACGCATTAAATGTTCTGATTTATCTTTAGCAGGGTCGCCGATAATAACCGCTTTAGCACCACCTAAATTTAAGCCACTGATAGAAGCTTTGTAAGTCATACCTCTTGATAGTCTCAGCGCATCATTGATTGCTTCGGCCTCAGTTGCGTATTTCCACATTCTCGTTCCACCTAATCCTGGTCCTAAAACTGTATTGTGGATGGCAATAATGGCCTTTAGACCAGTATGGTTATCTTGGCAAATTAGAACTTGCTCATGATCGAATTTAGCAACTTTTGCAAATAGATCAAATTGAGTATCGGTTGAAGAAGCGTTGGCTTGGCTCATAATTATGATAAATTGTTTTTTTTTAGTGGCTGCAAAAGTAATCATTTATTGACTTATAATTAAGCGTTTAATCAATAAAATAATATTACGACTAATCAACTGAGTATAAAATACTATAAATATTGGAAATTATGTTTAATTTTTAAGACACATCATGCTGCAGTCATTTGATGATAAAGTACTCCACTTTTATTATTGAATTAAATTAGCAAAGGTTCGTTCATTTGATTGATTCTAATTCATTAAATTGCTTATATTTGTTCGATTATAAAAAGTTGAATTTGTTATACAAGCGTATTTTTACTCAATGCTTATTTTGGTTTGTTTTTTTGTTAAAAATCAAAGCCCAATATCCGTTTTATTCAAATTTTAATATTAATAATGGACTCTTATCCAATCGTATCTACAATATTATTGAAGATAGGAACGGTTTTATTTGGGCCTGCACTGAGCAAGGTGTCAGCCGTTATGACGGCGTTGCATTTACAAATTTCACCACTAAGCAAGGTCTGCCAGACAATGAAGTATTAAGTCTATTCGAGGACAGTAAAGGCAGAATATGGTTTAATAATTTTAGTAAAGAACCCTGTTATTACTTTAATGGAAAAATTTACAATGCTAAAAATGATTCCTTTCTTTTGAGAATTCAAAAATACAAACCTAAGGGAATGTGCATATTTGTGTTGGTTAAAAATACGAATACGATTGCATTTTACATTCACGAAAATGGCAAAAAGCTAATTATTTCAAAGGATGCAGATGATATAACATTTAATTTCAAATACCGAATACCCGAAATTTTCCATTATATTTTACTTCAAAAAGGCGATGATTTCGAATTGAGGTCGGTCAAACAATCATTTATTTGGAATAAAGGAGATTCGGCTAATTTGATAATAACGGAACTTGATTTTAACGCTCAAAATTATAACTACGCACCCGATAATTATTTAACTTGGCTCAATTTAGAACATCATAAAATTGTACAAATTAATTTAAAGAATAGAGATTCTATTGAAATCCCTGTGAGCAAAAAATATAAAAATATTTTCATATCTAAAGCGTATTCAATTCTTTCTGGAGATAGTTTTTTTTCAATTTATAATGAGGATTTTACTCAACTAAAGGAAACAGTTAAATTGTCGTTTAATTTTGAACGTGTTTTTAAGGACAAAAAAGGAAATATATGGTTAGGGAGTTTTGATAATGGAATTTATTTTATAAGAAATAATGCACCAATTTCGATTACAATTCCTGTCGAAAAATCTAAAGGTCTTTCGACCTTGTGGAATGAAAACGGGAAATTAATTGTTGCAACTGAAACCAACGGCTTATTAATTATTGATAAAAATGGAGCGCTTGAAAAAATAATAAAGGGGCCTAAGATTAATAGGGTGCGAGCATACGGTTATAATCAGGATTTTAAATTTCTTGGTGTTGATAATGGTTTGTTCATAATGGATAAAAATTATGAGCATTTAAAATTGTACATGCCAGTTTCGATTAAAGATATCGAAATGAGTGATAATGGTGAATTATTATTTGGGACCGCCTTTTCTACTTATATTTTACCTAAAGATGGGGGTAGTAAATTAATTCCTATCCACCAAGAAAGGACAACTGCTGTTTGTAGAAGAAATGCAAACGAAATATGGCTAGGAGGTTTAACAGGTGTTAAAAAATGCATTAAGGTAGATACAGGTTATTTGACAACAAGACTTAAATTAAATGGATTAATTGATCAGAGTCGTATCGTTGATATTAAAAGAGATAAATTAGGTAATATGTGGATTGCAACTGATCAGCGTGGCCTGTTTTTTTATCCAATCAAAGGCAATATAATTCACTTTTCGGAGTACTCAGATGCGAATCATATTTTAATGTCAGATGTTTGCCTCGAAATTTCAATTGATAAGGCTAACAAAATATGGCTAGCTACCACCAATGGGATTTCCGTTATCGAATATCTCAATGGAATAAAACCTGATTTTAAAGTAACTACTTATTCAATTTCTGAAGGAATGCCTGCGAAAAAAATAAACGGGATTGGATTTTGGAATGATAAAATTGTGGTTTGTGCGAATAATGGATTATTTTATTTTAAAGATTTTAAACAACCCAAAGATGAAGTAATTAAGACAATTATTACCCAAATTAAAGTGAATTCTAAGCTATACAATGGCGATAATCTAGAACTCAATTACAATGAAAATAATCTTATTATTTCCTATATTGCTTCATTCGTTAATGCTGGTTTGAGTTATAATTTTAAGTACAAAATTAAAGAATTAAGCAACGAATGGATTCAGACGAATACATTAAGCGTACCCTTACTTGGTCTAGAACCAGGCACCTATACTTTTGAAATTGCAGCTTTGAATAACAAAGGAAATGCAGGAGAAATTGCCATCCTTCAGTTTAAAATTTTGACTCCTTGGTTCAGAAAATGGTGGGTTACTGTATTAACGATTGCAATATTATTAAGCTCCATTGTGTATTACTATAAGCTAATGAAGGAGAAATTAACATTGAGTAAAGATTTAACCTTACTTAGATTAAGGATATTAAGAGCCCAAATGAATCCTCATTTTGTGTTTAATGCACTGAGCAATATAAAACATTTGATTAAAATAAAACAGTTGGATAGGGCAGAAGGCTATATTGGTACCTTATCTTTAATTATGAGGAAAAGCATCAACTATTCTGCCAAAGAATTTATACAGTTGAACAAGGAAATTAATTACACAAAGGACTATATAGATATTGAACTTTTAAGATTCGGTGATAAATTTAAAGTGGAGTTTGAAGTAGATATTGATGAAGATAATTTACAAGCCATTTTTGTCCCACCTCTGATTATTCAGCCCATTGTAGAAAATGCGATTAAACATGCCTTCAAAGGCATTTCATATCAAGGGTTGTTGCGGATTGTGATTAACAAAACTGGAGATAAATTTGTTAATTATAGTATAATCGATAATGGAAAAGGATTTGATTTAAACCAAAAATTCTTTTCGAACCACGGCTTAAGTATCACCAAAGAACGAATTTCAATTTTATTTAAGGATGTCAAAAACAAGGGCACTGTGAGTGTTCAATCGCATATGATTGGAGATGCCACAGGCACCAGAATTGATATTCAATTACCTATTTAAATAATATGACTGTCAGAAAGCTTGCACAAGTATACGTAATATTGTAAATTGCA
>JAQSCZ010000041.1 GCA_029945665.1 bacterium
CTATGCGTGGTGGTTTTTTTGCTACTTTTTTGTCCAAACAAAAAAGTAGGAGAAAATGAATCTGATTAAAGTATTTGATATTTAATTGATATCCTTAAACCGAACTCATATCAAACTATTCTAAAAATTATATTATTCAACAAATTCTAATTGACCAGTCAGCAACGAATAATAAGCACCCACTATTTTTACTTCTCTGCTTATTTCCATATCCTTAAGTATTTTGCTCTTACTTCTTATTTGTGCAATGGTATGTCTGATATTGTTTTTATTGACTGTTTTGACATAAGCCTCGTTTTGTGAAGATTTTTCTCCTTCAAAATCTTGACTCATTGCAACAGCTGGTTTAATATTCGCTAACATGGCTGTGAGATTTCCTAAATGAACATCATCGATTGCGCCCTTTATAGCCCCGCAATGCTGATGCCCCATAACAATAATTAGTTTCGCGCCGGCTACTTTGCAAGCAAATTCCATGCTCCCTAATAAGTCGGTGTTTACAAAGTTCCCTGCAACTCTGCCAACAAAAACATCGCCCAAGCCTTGGTCAAATACATCTTCAACCGGCACTCTGCTATCCACACAACTTAACACCATTGCTTTGGGAAACTGTCCGCCTGTAACCACTTTTCTAACTTGTGCTGAATGTTCACGTTGCGTTACATTACCACTTGTGAAACGCTTGTTACCTTCGATGAATTCTTGCAATACCATTTCGGGCGTTAGTGAATCTTGTTCCGATTTTGTCATCAGATGCCTGTTTTTATAAACGGGTTCTGATTTTTGTTCGGGTGCTTTGCTGTTTTCATTTTTAATATCTGAATTACAGGCTCCCAATAATTGCAACGCTATGATTAAAGCGACTGAATGGATTGAATTGATGTTTATTTTTTTCATTTTTAATACGCCGCAAAATTGAGCCCATCAATTCATATATTTTTATTTATGTTTATTATTATATTAATAAAAATAATTTATATATACATTGCTATGAAAGTAAGTAGATGCAGGCAATAGGTCAATCCCTGCCCACCATTTCCAACCGCTTCATATAACTCACCTCTAAATTAATAAAATCAAACTCGGCTATTACCTTGCCCGTCTGGCTTATCGAGTTATAACATTTTTTTTGCCACTGTTTTTAGAGAAAAATAATTACCAAATATTTATACCTTACCAACGCAGCATTCTCCAAATAAATCATTTTCCTAGCTAAAATTATCTCTTATCCTTTCCCTGTCCTCATTTTCCATATCATTCTTGTGGTACAATTGAATAAAGATAATCTTTTTAGCATCGGGAAAGAGCGCATAAACTAATCTGAATCCAGAGTTAACTCCTCTTCCTTTTAAGGCTCTACAAGCTATTTTTTTCATACCCATACCAGATAGCTTATCAGGAAACCATTGAAGCTAGCGGTATGGTATAACTCATCCTAAATAAATTTTTTCCGAAAATCTATTAACGATGAGTATACTTTTATAATGCATGTATTTATGCTAAGATTATCAATTTGAAAGCTAAAGGGAGGATGTTCGTTAGGGCGCTTTTTAAGAATGGCCTTCACATTTTCTAAATCATCTGTAAGGGTTCTGTATTTCTTTAGCAAATGTTTTAAATCCTTTTCAAATTCAGGTAAATGAGTAATGTCCATTGGCTATTCTTGGTCTTCTTCATATACCCTTACCGAATAAGGCAATTCGCGGTAAAAGGCCAATTCATAACTTATATCTTTTCCTTCTTCTGTAACCTCCCATGGCAAATCTTTATGCGAATACTCACTAATAGCGCTAGCACTCCAATCACTCATTTGATCAATGACTCTATCTATTACCTCTTTTTCGCTGGCTTTAAAGGTTGTTAAATCAGATTTTTCTAAAGGCAAGTAGCGTGTTTGGGGATATCCATGGTAGTTTGTTTTTATGCGTTGCAACTGTCCATTTTCAATCATTTGCTTGATAATGGCATCTAATTTTTGAGGAACAGGACCATAAGGCAATTTGCGGTACTTCGCGCCAGTTAAATGTTCTTCATACAATTCATAATAATTAAAATCAGAAAAATAAAGCAGTTTATAAAGCACTGTTTCGCCAAAGTTTGGTTTTCCTGTGCACCTTTCGAGTATGTACAACAAAACATTTTTAAATTTTTTTATTTGTAGGGTAGGTAACGCAATACGTTCTTCTGTTTTTTTTAATTTAACCTCCTCTTTGCCAGCAAATTTTAAATGGTCTTGGAATTTATCAGTAGAGAAATTAATGGACATAAAATCATCGAGCGAAAATTCTAGAACGAATGAGAGTGTTTGCAATTCCATAATATCAATATTTCTATTGCCTAACTCAATTTGCGCCAGCGATGGACGGGAAATTTTGATACTTTTAGCCAAATCTTCCTGAGAAAAACCTTTTATTTTGCGGAGCTCAGTAATCCTTTGGCCAATTTGTTTTTGTGATAATTTAGTTTGCATACCAATACTACAAAAATAATAGTTGTTTTAATATCAAACAAATATTTGTTCAATTATAGATCATTTTGCGGTATACACCCCGCTTTAGCGAGCATTTAGTTTTACTAAGTTAACATTTTCCAAAGCAATTCAAAAGTTTCATCAATCACCTTGGCCTGTTTGTTTTTCGAAAAATCCTTGGTTACCAGGTATTGATTAATACTAAAAGTATGGCCACTTACCAATGCAAATATCATATCAACATCCAATTTTTGTATCACCTGGTTTTTAAACCCCTGCTTCAGTAGTTTATAGATAGGTTGTAGATGTTCTTGTATCGCTTCGTCGGCTATTTTGTTCAAGTAAGTAGAATTCGTAAATTGTTCAATAAAACGAAATTTGGTTTTGTGTTTCATTGCCCATTCCAATGATGCCGAATAGTAACCCTTCAATACTTCTTTTAAGCTTGTTTTGTTTTCAATTTCTTTCGCTACATGGGCCATCATTTGGCTTTTAATATCCGTGTATAGTGCTATCACCAAAGCATCTTTAGTTGCAAAAAAATAGAACAAAGTGCCATTGGCAATACCAGCCTCCTTTGCAATTTTGCTCGTTGGCGTTTCATGAAAACCAAATTCAACAAAAAGCTTTAATGCCGATTCAAGTAAACGTTTTCTTTTATCCATATACTTTTATTTAAAATTATTGAATGGTTTGCCACCACTTCGTAAATATTTGTTCGTTGTTTTTTAATAACACGAGCTCACCAATCATTGGTGTTAATACCTTCAATTGTTCTCCCTCACTATTTTTAGTAATCAACTCTAAAGGCTCGTCCCAAGGGTGATTGCTCAATAAGAACTTACTCGAATGTACTGGTAGTAATTTTTTAGCATTAAGGCTCTTTGCTATGCCTACCAGTTCATCTGGCATTGTATGTATGTTCCGCCATTTTTTATCATACTGCCCATTTTCAAGAATCACCAAGTCAAAGGCTCCAAACTTTTCGCCAACTTCATCAAAGTGGGTATCAAAACCACTATCCCCGCCAATATAAATTTGCATAGTAGGCGTTTGTAAAACATAAGCCATCCATAATGATTTATTTCTTTGCAATCCCCTGCCCGAAAAATGCCTTGCAGTTACTGTATGAACCATAAAATTATCGTTTAGAGAAAAAGATTCATCCCAGTCTTTTTCAATAATAGCAACCTTACTATATCCCCAGTATTCCAAATGTGCACCCACTCCAAGGCCGCATATCACAGTTTTTACTTTGTGCTTTATTTGCTTTATTGTTTTGTAATCTAAGTGGTCCCAGTGGTCGTGCGAAATAAATAGATAATCAATTTCTGGTAGGTCATCTGCCGTGTAAATATCTGTTCCATTAAATGCCTTTGTGCCCGATGGTATAGGAGAGGCCGAACCACTGAATACTGGATCCACTAAAATTCTTTTTCCATCTACCTGCATAAAATAAGAAGAATGCCCAAACCATACCAGTACATCCTCATTAATATCCAAATGCAATAAGTCGGTTTTAACGTTAGGAACTCTTTCTATTGGTCTAACCCTTATTTTTTTATCAAATAAAAATTCTTTGATAACTATCCAATAGCTATAGCCTTCGGTAATAGTGGGTGTATATGTTCTGTTTTGAAAAGCACCATCTTTATAGTTAGGCGATTGTTTTATTGCATCCAACCGCTTATCTGTTGGTGTTTTTCCAAATTTAGGTTGTTGTAAAAAAGCGAGTATCACAATAGTTATTGTAAATACTATTAAAAATAAAATGAGCATAAATGATTTGTTACTGACTAAACAGTCAGCAAATTTATTGAGTCGTTTTTTATGCGCAATGCTTTATCCGTCTAAAAGCCAATTAATCTCTATCAACGGTATCCAACCGCTTCATATAACTCACCTCTAAATTAATAAAATCAAACTCGGCTATTACCTTGCCCTTTAGTACATAACAGCCAGGCCCAGTAAAGGGCGAGTGTACCAAGCTTGGTGGAAAATGTACCGTGTCTATCCAATGCCCTGCCGTATCTATAAAAGTGCCAAAATACATGGTTTGTCCATTGGCAGTGCCCGTGCGTTTGCGGGTTATAAGGTAGCCTGTAATGCTAATGGTTTTGTTAATATAATCTTTTAAATCTAGGGCTGCAATGGTAGTGGGCAAGGCCTCTTTTAATAAACTAAAAGGCGAGCAAATCGTAAATCCAAAAAGCTCTATCTGATCGTAAGCCTCATCCATGGCCGTATTGACAAGCGTGGGCAATTGCCATGTTTTTTTAGTCCTTTCAAACAGCTCTTGGTCCTGTATTTTTTTACTAGCTGGTTGCAGCAAGGCGTGGATCTCCCACAACAGCGTTTTTTTATTGACATTGGCAAAATTAAAAGCACCGGCCCTTATCAGTACCCGCATTTGCTCTATACTTGTCGGCACCCGGTGTACAAAATCGTGTAGGTCTTTGTATAGGCCATTGCGTGCGCGCTCTGCTATAATGTGCCCGATGGTATCCTGCCCCAGTTCGCGCACCATGTCTAAACCCAAATAAATAATAGTGCCACGAATGGTGCAGTACCCATGGCTATTGTTAATGCAAGGCGGCTCTATGGTGGCCCCATGCATGCGCGCTTCGTGAATATACAGTTCAGCACGGTAAAAACCACCGCCATTATTCAGTGTGGCCACCATGTATTCTAGCGGATAATAGGCTTTCAAATAAAGTGCCTGATAACTCTCTACTGCATAACTGGCAGAGTGTGCTTTTGAGAAGGCAAAGTTGGCAAAACTTTCTATCTGGGTCCATATCTCGTTTACAGTTTGAGAATCGAGACCTTTCTGTTTGCAATTAGAAAAAAAATGATCGCGTACCCTATCAAATTCATTGCGTTGTTTAAATTTCCAAGACATACCGCGTCTCAAATAATCGGCTTCGGCCAAGGTGAGTCCAGCAAAATAATGACCAATGCGAAGCACATCTTCTTGGTATACCATAACGCCATAAGTTTCGGCTAATAGGTCGTACATTTCGGGCAAACGTTCACGGGCTTTTTTGCGCAGCGATTCATCTCTAAAGCGCACAATGTATTCGCGCATCATACCGCTTTTTGCAACACCAGGTCGTATAATCGAACTGGCTGCTACCAAGCGCAAATAATCGTCGGCTTGCAGTTTAGCCAACAGCATGCGCATGGCGGGCGATTCTACATAAAAGCAACCGATGGTATTGCCAACACGCAATAAATTTTTAATGGCTTCATCGCGTTTAAAGGCCGCTACTTGGTGTATGTCTATGTGAATGTTTTTATTCTCTTTAACAATGGCTAAAGTATCTTTGATTTTTCCGAGACCTCGCTGACTTAAAATATCGAATTTATACAAGCCAATGTCTTCGGCTTCTAGCATGCTAAATTGGGTGGTAGGGTAGCCCTTCGGCGGCATGCTCGTTGCTGAATAGGTAGCGATAGGGGCATCGGAAATAATGATTCCACTCGAATGGATACTTAGGTGACTGGGGAACCCTTTAATTACATGGCTGTATCGCAATATCAGTTGGCTCATTTCGTCGGCTTCGGTATAATTGGTTACCTTTTGTAAACGGTCTATTTCACCTGGCGGCAACCCAAATACTTTGCCCAGTTCGCGTATTACAGCATCGTGCTGAAACGTATTATAAGCACCTAATAAGGCAGTGCGGTGGGTGCCGTATTTTTCAAACATATAATGCGTAATATCATCGCGGTCGGTCCACGAAAAATCCATGTCGAAGTCGGGCGCATTGTTTCTATAAATATTAATAAACCGTTCGAAATACAAATCGAGTTCAATAGGATCGACATCGGTAATGCGCAACAGATAAGCCACAATGCTATTGGCACCGCTACCGCGACCGACATAGTAATAATTTTTGTGTTGGGCATATTTGATAAGGTCCCAATTGATTAAAAAGTAAGAAGAAAAATTGAGACTCGTAATCACATCCAATTCTTTTTCAATGCGGCTCATTACTTCGTTGCTGGGATTGGGATAGCGGTATTTTAACCCGGCCATGCATTCGCTGCGAAGTAAGGATACATCACTGGCCATGTCCTTAGTAAAACACTTGAGATTTTTATTGGCTAACTTGCCATATTCAAAATCAATGCTGCAAGTATGGAGTATATGTTCGGTATTGGCAATGATAGTAGGATAGGCTGCAAAGGCGGCATACAATGCCTGTTTTGGCAATAGTATTTCATTGCCTTTGGCTTGTTGATCGATCGGCAATTTGCTCAGCAAGGTATTGGTATCGATAGCGCGCAATAAGCGGTGAGCATTGAAATGCCGTTTATGGCCAAACGATACCGTTTGTAAAACCACGAGTTTATTAAAAGGCAATTGGATGGGTGAGAATTGCAAGCTACTAAGGTCTTTGATAGAAACACCTACAAACTCGTTTGCTTTTAATTTCCAGCCCTTGTAGACATTAAGGGGATAGATAGTATAGGCATTGTTGAATTCGGGCGCTATGGGGTTAAAAGGCGCATCGCTGTGCAGGTGCAGTGAAAGGTGTTCATTCAGTTCTTTAAAGCCAGTATTGTTGTGTGCAATACCGATATACTGTTGTTGGGCTTTGTTTCTAAAATCGATACCAACAATGGGTTTAATATTTTTCGCTTTGCACAGGCGTACGGTATCTAAAACAGCAGAGGTATTATTAATATCTGTAAGCGCAAAGGTATCATACCCATTTCTGCATACCTCATCCATCAACTGCTCGGTAGAGAAGGTACCATAGCAAAAGCTATAATAGGTATGACAGTTGAGGAGCATAATGCGCGTTATTAGTTAGCCACAGATTCACAGATTTATTTTGATGTTAGGACACAGATTAATTAGCATAATACAAATACCAATTATTTGATAACTCTTCATTTTTAAAGGATATTTTTCATATTAATTAGCCACAGATTCACAGATTTTTTTTTGATATTAGGACACAGATTAATTAGCATAATACAGATACCAATTATTTGATAACTCTCCATTTTTAAAGGATATTTTTCTTTTGAATATTTCATATTAATTAGCCACAGATTCACAGATTTATTTTGATGTTAGGACACAGATTAATTGCCGAAATTCAAATACCAATAATTTGATAACTCTCTTCTTGTAAGAGGTGTTTTTCTCTTGAATAATTCATGATTACTTTCTTTCTGTGCTATAGCATTTGGTTTTTATTTGTGAATCTGTGGCGCCTCAGTTTTAGATTATTGTTTTCATCTGTGCTATAATATTTGGTTTTCATCTCCCGATTGCTATCGGGATCTGTGGCGTCTCTGTCCCAGATGCACTCTTTATTTGTTTTACAGAACTAATCGGTTTGTGATTAATTTATTTCCACCAAAGTTGACGACTAAACCCAAGGGGCATTTTGCCAAGGTCATGTAATTAAGAACCCACTGATAATGTGCATCAACTAATTTACTCTGAGCTTTAACCTCTAAAATTATTTTGCCAAAAACAACAAAGTCTGCAAAAAAAGAATGTGGCAGTATCAACCCTTTATACTCGACTTCATATTGTTTTTCACGCTCGAATGGTATGTTGTTAAGATTGAATTCGTGTTCAATGGCATCTTTATAAACAATTTCTAGAAGCCCTTTACCGAGAGTCCTGTGGACTTCCATACAAATACCAATAATTTGATAACTCTCCTCTTGAAAAGGATATTTTTCTTGTGAATATTCCATAGTTTATTTTAATTTATTTTCATCTGTGCTATAACATTTGGTTCTCATCTGTGAATCTGTGGCGCCTCAGTTTTAGATTATTGTTTTCATCTGTGCTATAACATTTGGTTTTCATCTGTGGATCTGTGGCGACTACGCCCCCACTATGTTTTTATCCCATTAAACGCATTCAAATGATGGGGGTGAAAGTCCATGCCTTCGGCTCGGTTAATGGCGTCTTTGCCGTAGCGTTTGCGAATGCGATCCATCGCTTCGTACAGTTGTATTTGTTGCACCGATTCTTCAAATAAATTATACTGATGTCCGCCTTGTACCAAATGGCTAAACCGAATACCGATAAGGCGTATCAACATCCGTTTTTGATACAACTTATCGAATAGTGATGATACCTTTTCTATCAATACATGGTCGAGCCCAGTGTAAGGAATGCGGCATTGCATGGTATAGGTATTAAAATCGGAGTAACGTATTTTAACCGTTACACAAGCGGTTAATTTTTGTTCGCTTCGCAATTGGTAGGTCAGTTTTTCAGTCATGCCAATTAGTATCCCTTTCAATGCTTTTACATCGATGGTATCTTTATCAAAAGTGCGTTCGGTAGAAATCGATTTGCGTTCGGAATAAGGCATTACCAAAGTGTTGTCAATGCCATTGGCTTTTTTCCAAATAACGGTACCATTTTCGCCCAGTACTTGTTGCATAAGTTCTATGGGCATTTCTTGCAAGGTACTAATTTGTGCCACACCCATATTGCGTAAAAGGTTGTAAGTTTTATCGCCCACCATCGGAATTTTGCGAATGGATAGAGGGGCTAAAAATCTTTTTTCTGTGCCCAAAGGAATTTCTTTTTGTCCGCTGGGTTTGGCCTCGCCTGTGCCCACTTTCGATACTGTTTTATTCGTAGATAGGGCAAAGGAAATTGGCAAATTAGTTTCCTTTACAATGCGTTGTTTGAGTTCGGTAGCGAGTTTATAACAACCAAAAAATTTGTCCATGCCCGTAAGGTCGATATAGAATTCATCAATAGATGCTTTCTCATACAAGGGCACTTCGTTGCCTATAATTTCTGAAATAATTTCGGAGTATTTGCTGTACTGTTCGGTATCGCCTTTTACAATTACAGCTTCCGGACATAACTGCCTTGCCATGCGCATGGGCATGGCGGAGTGTATACCAAATTTTCGGGCCTCATAACTACAAGAGGCTACTACACCGCGGTCGCTCGAACCACCAACAAGAACAGGCTTTCCCCTTAACTCAGGGTGTATCAGGCGTTCTACAGAAACAAAAAAAGAATCCAGGTCGATATGTACAATCTGCCTATCCATAAAATATATATAATTAAAATAATATATAGATTCCATCCATCGCTTTAGATATAAAAACCAGCATCGCTCCAAGATGATGGTTCTATTGGTTGTTTCATAGTGTCTGAAATTCGATTCAGAATGTCTGTTGTTACCCATTTTAAATCAACAAACATTTTGAGTGAAAACACTAATTAAAGGATGGAAGAAATCTACACAAAAAAACCGTTTGCAATTTACTATTATATTTAGTATGTTTGTGCTAAATATTTTAGCATGAGTAAAATTTCAAAGAATATCAGACACTTACGTCAATTAAAAAAATGGTCGCAAGAGCAATTGGCCCTCGAATTGGATATCTCCAGAGCGCGCATTGGTTCGTATGAAGAAGAAAGATGCGATCCACCCATCGAGACGTTGATTAAAATTTCGAATATTTTTCACATCGCCATCGATGCATTGGTAAAGTGCGACCTTACCAAATTTGACAATAACTCTTTTATTAAAGTAGGAGAGAACCGCCTATTGTTTCCAATTATGGTAGACAAGGAAAACAGAGACCAGGTAGAGGTGGTTACGATGAAAGCTTCGGCTGGTTATTTGAATGGTTATGCCGATCCAGAGTACATTGAAAAATTACCACTCATGAATCTCCCTTTTCGCGTAACGGGTAAGCACCGCGCCTTTCCTATTAAGGGCGACTCCATGCCACCTTTGCAAAATGGTTGTTATGTGATTGGCAAATACATTGAATCTTTAAGTCATATTTCCAATGGCAGCACCTATGTACTCATTACCAAAGACGAAGGGGTGGTGTACAAGCGCGTGCATAAAAAAGGCAATACCTTGGAGCTACATTCCGATAATAAAACCTATCAACCCTATTCAATTAAAACAGCCGATATTATAGAGGTGTGGGAGTTTGTTTGCAACCTCAATATTTCCGACAAAAAAGAAGAAGAGCTCAACCTCGATAGCATCATGCACATGTTGCGCAGCATGCAGGTAGAGATAGAGGGGATTAAGAAACAATAGGGTTTAGTAACATTGTTTCTTTGTTAATTTTTGACTTGAATAACCTTGTGAATTTATTATTTAGCTCTCAATTGTAAAAACTTGAAATAAAATTTATTAACAATCAAATAATAGTAAAATGATGAAAAGTATTGCTATATTTGATTATTCAATACTAATATAGTACAACTAAGTTTTTTAAATTTCTGTAAACCTCCCGAAAAGTAGCACCAATGAAAAAAATAATTTACTATTTTATAATCATCTTCGCAATTTTATTTCTTTATCCTAGTTGCAAGAAGGAAAGGAAACCAACAGAGTACCATGTTGATCAATATTTGAAAGATTGGATGTTCTTTGACACTGGTACTTGGTGGACTTATAAAGAAATTAATTCAGGAACAATAGATAGCCAATATGTTACTATATCTGAATTCAACTATATAACGAGTGAATATAAAAAAAAATCATTTTATTATACTGATGAAATTTGCAAGGTTTACACAAATGATGATTATTTTTTTCTATTGTCGAGTCCTTTGGGAAGTTCTGTAATTGAAAAAATTCGATCACAGGGAAGTGAGCGAGGTTCAACTTATTTAATATTTAAACCTTTAGAGGTAGGTGCATATCCACCAGGTTCATATTCAAAAATAACTAGCATAGATCCATATTATAAATTTGGAACTATTACAGACACCTTAATTACCACCTTAAATTGGCAAGATGAGTCTGAACAAAATGATTCAGTAGAGTATAAAGTCCTAAAAGGTGTTGGAATCGTCAACAAAAAAAACATTACCAAAAAAGAAGAATGGCAACTTGTAAATTATCACATTAATCTAAACAAAAAATGAAAAACATATTATTAATTTTTCTTCTTTTTCATACTGGAAGAATTTTTGGGGAGCATGGCGGAATACCTGTGTCTTGTGCTGAAATAGGGTTATACCAAAAATCTAATCCTGTAGGGATTAAATGTAATTTGTATTTGCAACCTTTTTTTCAGTCAGAATATATTCTTTCTTATAAACCTTGCTTAACAAAATAAATAGCGAGAACATTAAAGGGCCAAAAATTAAGCCCCAGAAGCTAAATAAATTTAAACCAACGATTACTCCAAAAACTTAATCAGTGGACGGGTTTGCGCTATTTTTTTAATATAAAGCAATCACAATATCAAAGCAGCTACTAACATTCATATAATTCTAATCCCACATTGTTAAAGCAGCCGATATTATAGAGGTGTGGGAGTTTGTTTGCAACCTCAATATCTCCGATAAAAAAGAAGAAGAGCTCAACCTCGATAGCATCATGCACATGTTGCGCAGCATGCAGGTAGAGATAGAGGGGATTAAGAAAAAGTAGGGGGGGTGCTATTCCCGTGCTCAGATTATATTACTATGAGGCATATGCCTAATAAGGCATGTCGTATTTACGGATCGAGTTGCCAAGCAGAATCCAACTGGTTCCGAATATTAATCCAAAAACAATATGTAGCATTTCAAATTCACCATTTGTAAAAAGGGTAAGAATACCTAAACCGATACAAGCTCCTATTAAAAAATAACCTATGTAGGCTGGTAGCTTATTACTCATTACCAAAGCAATTCCGGTTAGTATCCAACCAAGTAGCCAAAAGGATACAGCACAGAAAAAAAAGACTTTCAGTTTGTTTAGCGATTCTCCCAATAAAGTCATGTCCATTAAAGGCATTAAATGGGTTGAATCTGCAGGAATGGCAGGTAGTACAAAAACTTCTATCACAACAATTGTTACACTCCATATACTTCCAATCATTCCGAAAATATATGCTATCCGGTTAAATAGGGTTACTTCATCTTTCAGAAAACTGTAAACCCCTGTCATGCCAATAACACTTAATGTAAATGCAATCAGTAAGGCAAGATGAGTAGGACTCCACAAATCGGCTAAAGCACTACCAGGAATAAATTTTGAAGGATGAAAACTCAATGCGACTGCAGCTATAAAGCCAGATAAAATAAGGCAGAAGCCGCCTATAGATTGGTATAATTGTCCGAAGTTTTTCATGGTTATTTTAATAATATTAAATGAATTTAGCATAACATTTTATATATCTTTTCAAAACTAGTCGTATATATTCTTTTAAAATTATACTAAAAGATTTAAAAGTTACATCATTGACTTCATTTTCTGTTCATATTTTCTGCTGCAGAAAAATTAAATTGCAGAAAACAACCTTTGTTTTTTCAGGATTTGGTATAGGAGAGTGGACTGTCTTGTGCTGAAATAGGGTTATACCAAAAATCTAATCCTGTAGGGATTAAATGTAATTTGTATTTGCAACCTTTTTTTCAGTCAGAATATATTCTTTCTTATAAACCTTGCTTAACAAAATAAAAAGCGAGAACATTAAAGGACCAAAAATTAAGCCCCAGAAGCCAAATAAATTTAAACCAACGATTACTCCAAAAACCGTAATCAGTGGATGGGTTTGCGCTATTTTCTTTTGCAATATAAAACGCATCACATTATCAATACCACCTATAATAATAAATCCATAAAGCGTTAAGCCTATGCCACCCGATGTGTCGCCATTGGCAAATAACAAGAGGGTTAGTGGTACCCAAACAAGCATGGTGCCAGCAAAAGGAATGACAGAGGCAACACCTGTTATTAGTCCCCATAAAATGGGGTCGTTAATTCCAAAAATAAAGTAACCCAACATGGCAAATAAACCTTGTATCAATCCCAATACGATTATTCCAATGCCATTGTTAAGAATAGTATCCTTTGTTTCTATCATCAACAATCTTGTATTCTTTCTGTTGAATGGACTGTTCATTTTAATCCAACGTTCCATTTCGAAACTTTTATTGAGCATGAACCACAATAAAAAATACATGAGAATAATATCAGTCAATATAATTAAACTTGAACCTATAATGGAGGGTAATACCTTGCTTGCCAACTCTTTTATTTTATTGAGATTGTTTGGTGTTAATAATATGAAATCAAACCGATTGCTGATGTAGTTATTAATCGTTTGAATGGCATTTAAAAAAGGTTCGGTCGATTGTAAATATGGACTAATTCGATTGACTACAAAATGGACTGTGAAATACAATGGCACCAAAAATAAGATAATGGTGCAGGTCATTAAAAAAAGACTGGTTAAACCCTTTTTCCAACGGTATTTTCTGACGAATTTTTTATGGGGTTTTCTTAATATAATATACAAGGTTATCGCCCCAAAAAAAGCACTCAACATGAACAACAATTGATAGAATAGCAATATGCCTAGCAATAATATGGTGCAGATGATGAAAAATTGCCTGATAAGCTTATTGGAAAATCCTCGGTCTGTTTCAGCTGGTTTCATATAATAGTTTAAACTTTAATGAGGTAAAGTTAGGCATTAATTACAAAACCAATCTTCCTTTTTTATTTATAAGGTATTTTAAAGATACTATGAATACTGCTGCACTCCACCTTTTTGGAATAAATAAGTTCATATTGCGGAAACCCACCGGGGAATAATCTATAGTTGGTTATAAAGTAAGTAGGATGCTGTTCGGCATCGATTACCCGTATGCGTTTCTGTTGGTCTTCGGTTAATAGTAACCAATTGTTAAATATTACAGAATGGTATTGCACCGTAATGGTATCGGAATGATCGTATTTCAATAATTGTTCAATCGCTTCGTGGTTGGACACACCCCAGTAATCGAATTCAAAATTTTTGCGTAAGTATTCGTCATGCTTGGGAACAAAGGCATTAAAATAGACATATTGGTGGGGGAATAATCGGATTTGTGTGTACAGTAATTCAATGGTTATGAGAAGGGCCAGTACATGGCTAAATTTAACAGGTTTGATTCGCAGTAATGTATATCCAATAAAGACTACAAAACCTGGGTAAATAAAATAGACATGTCGCCAATCATCATACACTACCGAGTGTTTGATAATCACCATTAACACAGGTAATACCAATAATGATAAACTAAATCCTAAAAATAATTTTTCGTATAAAGCGTCTACTTTAGTAAAGCAATTTTTTAAATAAATAACAATGCCTATAACACCAACTAATAATAGCATTATAGGGGTTGTAATGGCCATCCATTCTGGTAAATAGTACCAGGGCAATTCGGTGGCCTTTATCATTTCGCCATTTAAAAGCACTGAAGCATCCCATCTGAAAAGGGCAAATGATTGGTACATCTCTAAAAATATTTTAATGGGATGTGGCCAAAGCGTAGGAAAACAGAAATAAAAAAACAGCAGATAAAAGACCATAAATATCAATACACCTTTAATTGGTTTTAAATCCTTTTCAAGCACCATTTTCAAGCCTATAAATACAATTACTAACAGTGGAAAAATAATGCCCAATAAACGTATGCTAGAGGCCAATCCACAAACGGCACCCAATGCGATATAAGCAGATAGTTTATTGTTTTTGAGTACCTGAAAACAAAAGTAAAGGGCCACAATACTTAAGGCCATAAAAGGCATGTCTTTGGTATTAAAAAAAGAATGGGTATAGAGCCTCGGATGCAAGGCCAATGCGAGCATGGTAACAACAGCTATTGTTTTATTTTTAAATAGGTTGAGAAATAATAGATAGCCAAAAATTAAACTTACTAGAAAAAATAAATGACTAATCAAATGCCGCTGTAAAAAAATATTACGGGTTTCTCTGGTCTGTGTATTTTTCTCAATTCCTACCAAAGCCATTTCAAAAATGCCACCATGGTCGCGGTCGTTGAAATGGTAAAAAGTAGTATCATTTCTAAATACGTAATTGTTGAATGCATAGCCTATTTCACGCTGAGCACATTCATCGTAAGAAATACCATACTGGGTGTAGGTAAGCAATCCACTGATAAGCAATACCAGCCAAACCAATGCAAATAGGTAATGTGCTTTAAAAGTGTTGAAAATATTTTGCATCGTGGGGTCTTGGTCTATTAACCTTTCCACTCTGGCAGTCTGCCTGGCGTATAAGGTAATTTCATTTGTTCTAATTGCTTTTCTAAGGTCTCTAAAAGTGCTTTAACAACTAATACATCGTTATAAATAGCTGTGAATTTTGTTTTCAATGCATTCAATTTTTCTGAATAAGTATTTGTGGTTTGTTCTGTTGTAGACCACAAACCGCCTACTATGCCTTCAACTTCGCCAGCTAGTCCTGGTAATGTTTCAAATTCTCTAGCGGCAAGGGTGGCATCTCCATTCAGTTTTAATGCAATTTGATACAGTTGGTCATCAATAGCTGCCAAAGATTTAATTACATTGGCATCAGCAGTTTGCTCAGCTCCTTTCTTAATGAGTTGCGATCTGTTTATCATCTCACCACAGTATGAATTTACACCACTTACTACTCTTCTAAATTCTGCTAATTCTGTATTAAAAGCTTCGTTATTATAGCTAGAATTATAAAGGGTATTCAGTGTGAAACTTTCTTGATTGCCGATGCTGGTGATTTGATTGTTCACGACTAATTTTAATTCTATTTTGTAAGTGCCTGGAATAGCCATAGGGCCATTGTCTTCGCCTTCATAGGGGTTACTTAAATCGGGTTGATAAAAACTGACAGGGCTCGTTTTTTCAAGTCTGCCATTCCATACCATACGCACCATGCCTTTTTTCGCAGGCTGTTTGATTTGTTTAATCACTTTGCCGCTTTGGTCAGTTATTATTGCTAATAAATAAGCTGCTTGTTCTCTGTCTTCAATTCTCATAGAGTCTTTGCTTATGTAATAGTCATTCAACTGCTTTTCTTCACGTGCCTTTCTTATCTCCTTTAATGTTTTATAATCATCTTTGATATAATAAGTAATTACTGCACCAATAGCAGGGTTGTCAGCCACATAAAAACGCTCGCCTTGAAAAGATTTTCCTCTGTGGCCAAGTGGAGTTGAAGGGACAAATACCAAGGCGTTTTTTACAGGAAAAATGGTTGCCGCCTTGGTTTCTAAATCATTCTTTTTACTTTGATAATTTTGTAAAGGGGTATAGTTGTCTAATATATAAAAGCCCCTACCAAAAGTAGCCAATACCAAGTCATTTTCTCTCTCTTGAATCGCTATTTCTTTGATCGTAGTATTCGGTAAACCGGCATTAAATTTATGCCAACTACTGCCAGCATCTGTCGAAACATATAATCCAAATTCTGTACCTGCAAAATATAAATCTTTATTGATATGGTCTTCCGCAAAGCATTGTACAGAGCCCCTCGCAGGCAGATTGCCTTGTATTGCACTCCATGTTTTACCCTTGTCATTTGATTTAAGAATATAAGGTTTAAAGTCGCCATTTCTGTGGTTGTTGAATAAGGCAAATACAATATTTTCATCGTACTTAGAAGCATAAATATTTTGAACCAAAACTTGATTTGGAACACCGGGAAATGCGCTCGATTGGCTCCATGTTTTGCCACCATCTGTACTTACTTGTACCAAACCATCATCGGTGCCAATATATAACAGTTGGTTATTCTTTGGCGATTCAGCAAATGCTGTAATATTGCCATAAATACTCGTCGATTGGTTTTTAGCTACGGCATCCATGCTCCATATTTTTCCCATGACAGGAAGTTTATTGCGGTCTATTCCACGGGTTAAATCCGGACTAATTACTTGCCAGGTATTGCCTCTATCGGTACTCTTAAATAATTTTTGTGCTGCAAAATAAAGGGTTGTATTGGAATGTGCACTAATGGCTATTGGAGCATCCCAATTAAAACGATAAGCGGGTTCTCCTTGTTTTTCCATTGGCTTAATATCCAGCGCTTCGCCTGTTTTTTTATTGAATCTAACCAAGCCACCATATTGCCATTGTGAATATACAATGTCAGGATCCTTTGGGTCCACCACTGTTTTGAATCCATCGCCACCAACGGTCACAAACCAATCGTAATTATGAATGCCGCTAGCACTAATTGTGCGAGAAGGTCCACCAAGGGTATTATTATCCTGTGTGCCGCCATATACATTGTAAAATGGTTTTGCATTGTCAACTGTTACTCTGTAAAATTGAGTGACAGGTAAATTGGATTTATAATCCCAAGTTGCAGCTCCATCAAAGCTTTCATATAAGCCGCCATCGCAACCCACTAAATAATGGTTGGTATTGTCTTTGTCAATCCATATAACATGGTTATCTACGTGTTTGTTTTTTTCACCTAGCGCACTAAAAGTTTTACCGCCATCATTGCTCACCATGGCATAAGTATTCATTGAATAGATGCGCATAGGATTGACTGGATCCGCAAATATTTCATTGTAATAATTGCCTGCCGTTGCATAGCCTGATCTTTTCTCCCAGCTTGCACCGCGGTTAGTAGAAAGATAAAGTCCTTTGCTATCGTCACCAGCTTCGATAATAGCATATACATAATCGGTATTTACAGGTGATACTGCGAAACCAATTCTGCCAATATCTCCTTTTGGTAATCCATTTTCGAGTTTATTCCAAGTCGCACCATGGTCTGTACTTTTATAAATGGCCGACTCTGGTCCACCGCCCAAATACGTCCACTCATGTCGTCTTCTTTGATGCGCTGTTGCGTATAAAATATTGGGATGATTGGGGTCAATATGCACTTCATTAAATCCTGTATTTTCACTTACAAATAAAATACGGTTCCAAGTTAATCCACCATCTGTGGTTTTATAAATACCACGATCGCCCCCAGCGCTCCACAAAGGGCCATAAGCTGCAACATATACCACATTCGAATTTTGTGGATCGATTGCAACCATGCCGATGTGTTCACTGTTTTTTAAACCCATGTTTTTCCAAGATTTGCCACCATCCTCCGATTTATAAATGCCATCGCCATAACCGACACTGCGTTGGTTATTATTTTCGCCACTTCCCACCCAAATGGTATGTTCATTGTTGGGATCCATTTTTAAACAACCTATAGAAAATGAACCTTGTCCATCGAAAATAGGATAAAAACTAGTGCCTGCATTATCGGTTTTCCAAACACCGCCATTGGCTGCGGCCACATACCATTGCGACTTATTTTTAGGATTTACTATTAAATCACCTATCCTACCCGAAGTAACAGCAGGGCCAATACTGCGAAATTTAAAACCGTTAAGAAAACCGCCAAGCGTGGTATCTTTTGTGGTGTTTTTGGATTTAGGCTGACTAATTGCAAGTAAGCAAAAGCAGATAGAAAATGTTGTAAGTATCCTTTTCATATTGATGAATAAAAATTCGAAAATAGTAAAATTATTTTGCTCCGCTTAGTATAACAGTTAAAAGCAAATATAAAACACAAAAAAAATGCGTTTAAATTTTAACAATCGACCATGCTTGGCCTTTTAATATTAAGAAATATGTACCGCTCGGAATGGCACTCAAGTCAACCTGATTGGAGCCATTGTTTAGTTGGTACAATGCAATTAATTTGCCGTCAAAACTAACTAATTTAGCTTCCGTAGGATGGTCCAATTTAGCAGTAATTGTAAGGGTACCTAATACAGGATTTGGAAAAAATTGAATATCTAAATCACGGACTGAATTCAGGGTAGAATTTTGACAATCGGTTGTTCCAACAGTGATTGTTTTTTGAGTGGAACAAGCTTGCTGACTTATTGCTTTGATTGGGTAATAGCCCGCCTCAGTTATTGTGAATCCTTGGATAATGGGTAAGTTATTGACAGTATATTGAATTGTATTGTCAAGAATAGGAACCCAAACTTGGCCCTTGCAAAAAGTGGTGTCGTAGAAATTGGAAAGGGTAGGGATAGCATATTCTGCAATTGTTATAGTGTCATTTACACTGCAATTATTGTCTGCAATTACTTGGGCCACATAAGTGTCAGGCTTGTTTATTTTTATTGAAGTAATACTTATTTGACTGTTATTCCAAAAATAGGTTTTCATATTAAATGGTAAATCTATAGTTACAGAAGTACCTGTGCAAAATCCCGTATCTCTCCCTAAGTTTAAGACTGGTATAGGCAATGCTGTTGTTGAAATAGTATCAGTATTGCTGCAGTTATTGGTATCAATTAATACCACTGGATACAATAATTCTGAGAATGTATTCGGATTGATAATAATTTGATTGCCTAATATTTTCTGATTACTATGCCATGATTTTACAGAAAGAGGCCGTGCTATTATTCTTAATTCATTGGCGCAAACAGCTGTATTTTTAAATTGTTTTTCCAATGGTAGGATGGCGCGAATTAAACTGGTATCGCTCGCTTTGCAGCCGTATTTATTTTCAACTTCAAGAATTATTTTACCTTCGCCCGATCTGAATTGATGCGTGCCTTGCACCTTGTTCCAACTGTATTTTTTAAAAGTATCAAGCACAGAAATCAGGGTGTCTTTTAATGCACATACATAAATATTTTTTGGTAAAATAATGAGTGGTTTCGAGCGTGTTATATCAACGGAATCTTTATAAATACATTGGTTGTTGCTCGTGGCAGTCAGCACAATTTTTTCGGATGAAAAGGTTTTGTAATAAAATAAATAATCACTATTGCCCTTACTACTGGTCCATTTGAATTGATTAAATCCCAATGTTTTGGGTTGAAAAGTAAGCGTATCTTGCCAACAAACCATGGCATCGTTTCCCAATTCAGGTATTGTAACTGGATCGGGCGAGAGGTAGACAAGGAGGGTGTCTTTTTGTTTACAAGCGGTTGCTCCATAAGTAATAATTAATGAAAATTGCTCTGTGGTATCTCCTTTTATTTTTATTTTAGCACTTGTATAAGATTGTTTAGTGACTGGTCTTTTCCATAAATATTTGCAACCACTTATGCTGTCTTCGCCCATGGTAATTAGGGTTTTTTTGCACCCTGAATAAAACGATTGAATTTGATTCGTTAGAATGGGTGAATTATAAAAACTAATCAGTCCAGCGCCTGTTGAATTTTTTACCCATGGTTGTGTGCCTATATCGCTATCATAAGTTAATCCAGTTATTTTACAACTGCTTTTACTAAGCTTTAATACCACTTTGTTATTTCGTATAAACCCACTGCTAATACTAACCGTATTGTCGCCTTCGATTTTGAATATTTTTTGAAATAAATTATCAGCATAAACGATATCACTTGGGTTCTGCATATTCAAAGTAATTTCGTCTTGTGCAGCATTGCTATAATAACAATTTTTTACGTTAGGCGGATCGATATTATGCGTTCTTAAACTGCCGTATAAGTCGCGCGAAACAAGGGCGGCCAGCTGCTTGCCCAATAATTCATATCCATTGCTAAAGCCATAATGACAGCCATCGTGGTTATTCAAACCGTTGCTACTAATTACCTTGCATTTGCTTAATGCAAATTCAAAATTGCGTTGGTAATTTCTTAGTTCAATACTTGGATTGCCGCATCCTTTGCCACGCACTTGCACCACATACAGTTTCTTAAAGCCTTTATAATCGCGGTTCCAATCATTGTATATCAGGCGAAATAAACTGTCGTGAACATTGGCATTAGCGCCATCACTCTCTCCTTGGAAATACAAAATACCGCGGATATTATTTTCAAGTCCTGCTTTCTGAACGCGGTATAACAACCGACCGTATATTGAATTTAAATCTGCTGCGTTGCCTGGGGTGCTGGTGTGTTGGGTGATATAAGTGCCTCCTACAGCGCCATTAATTACACAGATAGGGATATCAAATGAATCTAAAAGGGTTTTAGCAAGTACCAATGGCCATTGGCCTATACTCCCTTGCAAATAGGGATTTTCAGCATCGGGTTTATACCAATTGGTATCGCCAATTACATAGCCTGAATAGGGATAGCTATTGCCAAAACTGCGTATGAATGTATCGTTATAGGCTGCGGAGTAATTGATAGCATTGTTCACATAATTGCACGCTACCGCATTGCTTTGTCCCTGAATGAGGTACACATCACCCACCATAATACCATCTATAATTTTGGTATAGCTTGCAGAACCACTCCATATAAATTCAAGCGTATAAATATATTTACCAGCCCCTAAATTAATATTGTGCGTAAAGTCGGTCAGGTTTTGATTAAAATTGAAACTCGACTGATAGGAATTTAGAAGCACATGGTTTTTATATACATTCAGTTTTAAAGCGGTATATGCTGCACCTGTTACTCGGCCACTAATTTTTATATTTCCCTTGTTGTTGGCTACATTTCTAGGAATAAAAGCATTGTCTTTAGGCGGATTAAAGAGCGTAATCTGTGCCAAAAGTTGCGTGCAACTAACAAGAATACATAAGAAAAAGCAATATTTTAAAAGACCATTAATATTACGAATTTATAGAATGACTATCATATTTCCCAAAAAAGTATACAATTTCTCTTAATGGGTTTATTTCTGAGGAAAAGTATCTAAATGTAAATTGAATTTTTTAAGGCTATTAACTATCTTTGCACCGCAATTATCAAGAAAAGACGGAGGGAATTGGTCCTGCGATGTCTTGGCAACCCATTTGTACGCCTCAGGCGGACGGATAAAGGTGCTACTTCCTACCCTATAAAATAGGGATAGATAATGGCGAGGTTTGAATTTGAGCTCAATCTCTTGTCCGCTTTTTGTGGTATTGCAAAACGTTATATACAATGAGCAAAAGTATTCACCAATATCTGCGCCTAAGTGGCCTTGAACCCCTAACCCAAACCCCTGAAACCAATTTCATTAATATTGGTGAAAGAACCAATATTACAGGTAGTAGAAAATTCGCCAAATTGATTCTCAATGATCAGTATGATGAAGCCGTAAGTGTTGCGCGTCAACAGGTTGAAAGTGGCGCCCAAATTATTGATATCAATATGGATGAGGGCATGCTAGATGGTAAAGAGGCCATGGTTAAATTCTTGAATTTAATTGCTGCTGAGCCCGATATCTCCAGAGTTCCTGTTATGATAGATTCTTCGAAATGGGAGATTATAGAAGCTGGTTTGCAGTGTGTGCAAGGCAAAGGCATTGTTAATTCTATCAGTTTAAAAGGCGGTGAGGAAGAATTTATTAAGGTTGCAAAACTAATTAAACGCTATGGCGCAGCTACTGTGGTAATGGCTTTCGATGAACAAGGACAAGCCGATTCTTACGAAAGAAGAATAGAAATTTGCAAAAGATGCTACGATATATTAGTCAACCAAGTTGACTTTCCTCCGCAAGATATCATCTTCGATCCAAACATTTTAACTGTGGCCACTGGTATCGAAGAACACAATAATTATGCAGTCGATTTTATAAAGGCCACACAATGGATTAAGGCAAATTTACCCTTCGCTAAAGTAAGCGGTGGGGTTAGTAATATTTCTTTTTCATTTAGAGGCAATGATGCTGTGAGAGAGGCCATGCACTCTGTGTTTTTATTCCATGCCATCAAAGCAGGCATGGACATGGGCATTGTAAATGCGGGCATGTTGCAAGTGTATGATGATATTCCAAAGGAATTACTAGAACGCATAGAAGATGTTTTACTCAATAGAAGAGCCGATTCTACCGAGCGTTTAGTAGAATATGCTGAGACAGTGAAGGCAAAAGGCAAAGTAATTGAGGTGGATAATGCGTGGCGAAATGCCGCTGTTAACGACCGATTAAAACATGCCTTGATTCACGGCATTACCGATTTTATCGATCAAGATACCGAAGAAGCTAGGCAACAATTGGACAAACCTTTACACGTAATAGAAGGTCCATTAATGGCTGGCATGAGTGTGGTAGGTGATTTGTTTGGAGCAGGTAAAATGTTCCTTCCTCAAGTAGTTAAAAGTGCCCGAGTAATGAAAAAAGCTGTGGCTTATTTAGAGCCATTTTTACAAGCAGAAAAAGCGGCCAACCGCATCATTATGGAAGCAGCTTCAATTGAAAATAACACCGTATTAGAAGCCGAAAAAGGCCATGGTAAAATTTTATTAGCAACTGTTAAAGGCGATGTGCACGATATTGGAAAGAATATTGTAGGGGTTGTTTTAGCTTGTAATAACTACGAAATATTCGACATGGGTGTTATGGTTTCTTGTGAAAAAATATTGGATAAAGCACGTGAAATAAATGCCGATGTTATTGGTTTGAGTGGTTTGATAACGCCAAGTTTAGATGAAATGGTATATGTAGCAGAGCAAATGGAAAAGCAAGGTTTTAAAGTGCCCTTGCTTATCGGTGGCGCCTCTACTAGTAGAATACATGCGGCAGTAAAGGTTGCCCCAAAATACAGCGGTCCGGTTGTGCATGTGTTAGATGCTTCTAAATCGGTGCCTGTTGTTTCTAGTTTATTAAGCGAAGAACAATCTGTTGCTTATGCCGATTCAATTAAGAAAGAATACATTCGCTTAACCGAAGACCATGCCAAGCGCCAATCTGCTAAGGATATTATTGCCATTCAGGAGGCCATTGCCAATAAAATTAGTTTGAAATTCGACGAAAGTACAATTGTTAAACCCAATCAATTGGGAATCCATTATATCAATGCTTACGATTTAAATGAATTGCGAAGTACCATCGACTGGACACCTTTTTTCCAAACATGGGAGCTTGCAGGTAAATACCCTAAAATATTAACCGATGAAGTGGTTGGAATAGAAGCTACCAAATTATTTAAAGATGCCAATCAACTTTTAGATACTATAATTGCTAAGAAATGGTTAACAGCAAATGCTGCGTATGGCATTCTGCCTGCTGCCAGTATCGGCGAAGACATTGAGGTATACAATACAGATGGCTCATTAAAAGAAACCTTTCATTTTTTAAGACAACAAAGAAAAATGAGCAATGGCGTATCGAATATTTCGCTTGCGGATTATGTAGCACCTAAAGGCAATGCAGTGCAGGATTATATGGGATTCTTTACGGTAACAGCTGGCTTAGGTATCGATGAACATGTGAAACAATTTGAAGACAACCACGATGATTATAATAGCATCATGTTAAAGGCTTTGGCCGATCGTTTGGCAGAAGCATTTGCGGAGAAATTACACCATTTGGTAAGAACAGAATTCTGGGGCTACTCTAAAAATGAATCATTGAATAACGAAGATTTAATACTCGAAAAATACCAAGGTATTCGCCCTGCTCCAGGCTATCCTGCTTGTCCGGATCATACCGAAAAAGGCATGTTATTTAACCTCTTAGACAACGAAAATAAAATAGGTGTTAAACTCACTGAGAATTATGCCATGTGGCCTGCTTCAGCGGTTTCAGGCTTTTATTTTGCACACCCCGATAGTAAATATTTTGGTGTTGGTAAACTTAATAAAGACCAAATTGAGCAGTATGCAAAGCGCAAAAGCATGGACGTTGAGACCATCGAAAAATGGCTGAGACCTGTTCTGTCTTATTAATGCTCAATTACCAATTTTACGCGTTCATTATTTACTTCTAGATAATAAACACCACTAGCAATTCCGCTTAAATCTATCAAATTGTTCTGATCGGTTATGGCTTGACTTAAGATTTGTTTACCATTCATATCAAAAATATGTAGTTCGCTCTTCCAAGTTTTCTGTATTAAATTAATCATTACCATTTGCGAGGCAGGATTTGGATAAATGGATAGGGTATTAAATACGGTCATTCTCAAACCAACAGTTTCCAGTATTCTAAAGCTCGATTGTAGGGCATTATTGCTTGGGTCTTGGTCTTGGTTATTAAAGGCTACGAAATAGCATTTATACAAACCCGGTGTTTGCGTAGCAAAGTCAAAATTAAGTGATGAACTAACTACTCTGCCAGCACCTGCATTTAAATTCAATACACCCACACTATCTGTATATATTGGGGTCTCGGCACTTGTCGTTGAATCCACTTTTTTAATAATCAAGCGCAACATCGAATTATCTAATAATTTTAAACCATTGTTTTTAATGGTCATTGCCGGTTTTA
Source organism: bacterium (assembly GCA_029945665.1). GTDB lineage: Bacteria > Bacteroidota > Bacteroidia > NS11-12g > UBA955 > JABMMZ01. The sequence goes on from JAQSCZ010000041.1 coordinate 25,363, forward strand.
TGGTGCTGGATTTGGAGGTATAGGTGCCAAAATTGATTGGTAAATCAATACTTTGAGCAAGTGCATCGTACCATGTTTCAATTTGACTGGCTGAAAACGATGAATCATTTTTGCGGTATTGGTCATTGGTATAATTTGTATGTGCAATTAACGAAATGGCTTGCGATTTGTTAAAAACTCCAGTATTTGGGAATGTTAGATCAAGGTCATTATTACTTGTAAAAGCCGTGTCAATTGTTTTATTATACAAAATGGTTTTGGTCGAAGTATTAATTATTTTTAGGGTAGTGCTAAATTTTGACCTGACGAAGCTATCCCCGAAATTCTTAAGTGTAACAACCGGAGCAATATTCGAAATATTCGTTAATAAGGTATCTGTTAAAGTCGGGTAAAGGATTGAACTAACACCTACATCATACAATTTCACACCTTCATAAAATCCTATAATTGTATCATTATCTCTATTAAAATCTTTCCCCAAGCTTGTATAAATAGATACCTCATAAAGTCCGGGTTCAGTTAAAACTAAAGTACTATCAAATGTGATGCTTTTCGTTTCACCACTATCAATTGTAAGGGTTTTAATACTGCTGTATACACTGGTTAAATTTTTATAAACTCTAAAGTCAACCGCAAAGGCAGTTTTTTGGGAATTTGAACCATTGTTAATCACCTTTACTTTTGGGGCATATACCTTTTGTAATTCTAATTTAGAACTCAGCGAAGGGCTTGGTAATATTGGAGAAACATCGTCAGGTAAGCCAAACGCAAATGGGTAAGTTAAAGTATCGTTCTTCTTAATCTGATCGTTTGGCAAAGCAGCATAACAAAGCAACTGGTAATAGCCTTTGCTGATTGGTGTAAATTTCTTAAAGAACATATTGGTGGTAGTGCCAATAAAGCTATTTACCGAGGTAGAATCGAAGTATACCAGTGTATTTTGATTGAGTATTTTACAATAAACTTTGAATGGATTGGCTTGATTTAAATCGCCAAAATTTTCGAGTTCTAAATTGACAAATTTTGCAGTTGCGGGACTGGCTATAATCTCGTTTATTTGTGGATAAATAGCCTTTGTAACTGCAACATCATTACTCCTTACCACATTAAATAAAACAGTGAGTGTGTCATTTTTTTTGCGTGTATCACTGGCGTATCTTGTAAATATTTTGAAAGTCAATAAGCCTTTTACACTGCAGGGGTAGGTATTAAAAACGACCAAGGTGCTGCTACCCGAAGCGAGCGAAGTTGTTTTGGTATCGGTATACAATAATTTTTTACTCGCATCCAATATTTGTACGGTTACATTAAATGGACCAACAGCATCTAATCCAAAATTTTGAATATTGGCAATGGGATAAACAGAGTCTATAAATTGCTCGTAGTCCGTATAAATATCAGGATCAAATAAACTACCAATACCAACATCTTTGTAATTGGCAACAACAATTACTTTTTTAAGGGTGTCATTGTCTTTTACCTCATCTGTGCCCAATTTGGTTATCACAGTCACATCGTAATTGCCAGACTGGGTAGGTAGAAAAGTGGAATCAAAGGTTATGGTGTGCTTTCGCAAAGAACCAATGGTGTCTTGTTTGGTTGAAGAATACACCAGGCTGCCATAACGGCTAATATTCATGGTCACATTAAAAGGTGTGAATTGGTCTTTAACACCGTAATTAAGTATGGTGGCTTTGGGCGCTATGGTTTTTACCGTTAGTAGACTAATGGTATCTTTAGCAAAATTGGTAGTAATAGGGGCTACATCATTATCGGCTTGAATTCTGGGCTCAATGGCGAATTTAAAGGGCGCATCAGGTGCAAAATCAACCCAACTCGTTCCTCCAGTTGGAGAAGTGTAATAAAATGTATTAGGCCTTACGGGGTCCTCTTCTTGGTATGCAAATGAGACATTATTTAGCCCAATTTGGCGAACGCCAACGTAGAATGCACCATTAACATTAACAGGAGGTAGAACAGGGGTAATAAAATTCGGCAAAGAAGTTAAGGTGTCCGATGTCCAAACATTGGTTTTTGGAACGCCATTAATGCCATCGGCCTGCCAAATACCTAATTTAAATTTCGTGCCTTGTCCCGAAAAATTGACGCTTATTTGATTAATGTTTTTCGATTGATTGGAATAAAATTTAGCAACAAAATCGCCAGTACTGCCATTAAATCCGATACCCCCGACGATAGATTGTGTGGGATCCTTGTAGGAGTATGTATTTTCAGTAGCAATGCGGTAGCTTAATGCTTCGTTCTGCGCTTTATCTTCATCTTTTGCAATTCTTACAATCAAAGTATCAAGCCCTCGTTTAGTTGGATTGAGATTGGGTAGCTTTATTATTTTAGATTCCGAAATATCCAAGGTATAATAAGCAGAATCAATAAGTTTATTAGCCCCGGTACTAATGATATAAATTTTTTGATTGTTAAATTTCTTTTTTCCTAAATTTTTTATCAAAGCTCTAATGGTATCAGGGTTTCCCAGAGGAATGGGTAATTTGCCCAACGAATAAACTTTGAGTACAGAAGCATCTATATTGAATCGAGGGAAATTGATTTTAATGGTGGGATGGAAGTCAGAACTAGATATGGTGGTATCTGGTAAAACACCACCAGAGCCTCTGTAGTATTTGCATTGATCAGTAGCATATCCATTAACCGTATTTCGGTTTTCATAAGACCAAAACATACTTGTACTTGAAGCGCCAGATTGTGTAAATTCAATAAGTAATTCTAAATTTTTTCCAAACAATGTATCTACAACAAAGGGGGTATTTAATCTCATATTCACCCAACCATTCGATTTTCCGAAATCATTTTTAGGATTCTGATCATATACTTTTTTCATGCCAGTCGCCTTGCTTTGATTTACCCAGTTGATATTTTTTGTGCCATAATTATTATTCACCGTCATGCGCATGTAAATCTTCATATTGCAGGTATTAATTAAAGAATCGCCTGCATTCCTCAAAAAATCAAGACTTAAAACCGTGTCCCCATGCACCAAGGCACTTACCAAACTTTGCGGGAATATATAGGCATATCGCGAGGTAGGTGAAATGTTACTTGTAGAATTGACTGGGCCGGCAAGATTTGAGTTTGTAAAAAAGCCAGTTCCCAACTCTATTACTTGAGCTTTCCCAATTTGAAAACTAAAAGGGGAAATGAGCAGAAAATAACAAAAAATCAAGCTGTAAATTTTATTCATTTCGGTAAAAATAGTAAAATTTGAACTAAATTTAGATACTTCATTCATTATATTATCATAAAATGACAATCAAAGTAAGACGGAGTCCATTTTAAAAACTCAAATTTTATTCAAAGCTTTGTTAGTATATTTGCAGCAATAATCATAAAAAAATGGATTCTGGTCCTCTGATAGTTATATTTTTAACACTTTTATTTTCAGCCTTCTTTTCAGGTATTGAAATTGCTTTTATTTCTGCCAATAAATTAAGAATTGAATTACAAAACAAACAAGGTGTTTGGAGCGCCAAAATTCTCTCGTGGTATTTAAAAGATCCTACCCGTTTTATAAGCACAACACTGATTGGTAACAATATTTCTTTGGTTATTTACGGTATTTTTAGTGAAGTCCTTTTAAATGATTTATTGCATGACTCGATAGTGGTTGATTTTTGGCGTTTTATTGTTATAACAGTCATATCTACAATGATCGTATTGATAACAGCTGAATTTTTGCCCAAGGCCTTGTTCAGGATCAATCCCGATTTTGTGCTCAATACCCTAATTCTGCCATTTCATATTTGCTATTTTTTAATGTGGCCAATAGTTGCCATTATTTTAGCTATTTCTAAAGGCATTATAAAACTACTTACAGGCGAAAATTATCAGTCATCTCAACCAGTATTTAATCGACTCGATTTAGATCATTTTATATCACAAACAGGGCAAATCGAATTAAATGAAGATACCAATTTAAGTACCGAAATGTTTAAAAATGCCCTCGATTTTGGAAGTTTAAAAGTGAGAGATTGCATGGTGCCGCGCACAGAGTTGGTGGCCATTGAGGAGAGAGAAAGTGTAGAAGAATTATTGGACCTTTTTAAAGAATCGCGTCATTCTAAAATATTGGTATATCGCGATAATATTGATAATATAGTAGGTTATGTGCACCAGGTAGACATGTTTAAAAAACCTGAAAATATTATTAAGACAACCATACCGATTCTAATTACAAATGAAAGCCGATTACTTAAGGAGCAATTGCGTGAAATGACCCAAAAGCATAAAAGTATTGCTGTAGTGGTTGATGAATTCGGTGGAACTGCCGGTATTATTGCCATTGAAGATATTATGGAAGAAATATTTGGTGAGATAGATGATGAGTACGATACCGAAGATTTGCGTGAAATTAAAATCAATGACCACCATTTCATTTTTTCAGGAAGACACCATGTCGATTATTTGAATCAAGAATACCAATTAAATATCCCTGAAGGGGAATACGAAACCTTAGGCGGATACATTATTGCCATTTGTGAGAGTATTCCTGCCGAAAGCGAAGTGATTGTACAAGATCAATTTGAAATCACCATTAAGCAAGTTAAACACGCTAGAATTGAGGAAGTTGAGTTAAAAATTTTAATTACTGACTATACTTAATTTGGTTATTAAAACTATATAATTTATTATGACTGTCAGAAAGCTTGCACAAGTATACGTAATATTGTAAATTGCACCAAG
>JAQSCZ010000042.1 GCA_029945665.1 bacterium
GATAGCATTGGAAAATTCAATCCATTGATTGCAGGAGTCAGCACTAAAAAAGTATTCTACACATTTGTTGACTCAAGAGGTTGTAAGAACACAGACTCAATAACAGTGAGAATTGATAGTATTCCTAATGCAAAAATCCAAGCAGCCGGGCCATTCTGTATGAATGCGGGGATTAAACAAATCAGTCACGCATCGAATATAGGAGGAAAGTATAGCGGTGGTACTTATATAGATTCTGTAGGCAAATTCAATCCGAACATCGCAGGTGTAAGTACTAAAAAAGTATACTACACATTTGTTGATTCAAGAGGTTGTAAAAACACTGACTCAATATCAGTAAGAATAGACAGCGTGCCAAGTGCGAAGATTGCTCCTGCTGGACCCTTCTGTAAAAATGCAGGCATTAAACAAATGAGTCATGCATCGAATGCAGGCGGTAAATACAGTGGTGGTGCTTACATAGATAGTATTGGAAAATTCAATCCGAACATTGCAGGTGTAAGTACTAAAAAAGTATACTACACATTTGTTGATTCACGAGGTTGTAAAAATACCGATTCAATAGCAGTAAGAATAGACAGCATACCAAGTGCGAAGATTGCGACTGCTGGACCACTCTGTAAAAATGCGGGGATTAAACAAATGAGTCACGCATCGAATGCAGGAGGGAAATATAGCGGTGGAACTTATATCGATTCCATAGGGAAATTCAATCCGAACATTGCAGGTGTAAATTCACATAAAATTTACTACACTTTCAAAGATAGCAGAGGTTGCTCAAATACCGATTCAATTTCAGTACAAGTTGACAGCATACCGAGTGCGAAAATACAATTAGCCGGACCGTTCTGTAAAAATGAGGGGATTAAACAAATTAACCACGCATCGAATGCAGGCGGTAAATTCAGTGGCGGCCTATACATCGATTCAGTGGGTCAATTCAATCCAAGTATTGCAAATGTTGGATTGAAAAAAGTATTCTACACCTTTAAAGACAGCAGAGGTTGCTCGAATACCGATTCAATAGCTGTAAAAATAGACAGTGTGCCAAGTGCAAAGATTGCAGCAGCTGGGCCCTTCTGTAAAAATGCAGGCATCCAGCAAATGGGTCATGCATCGAATGCAGGCGGTAAATACAGCGGTGGTTTATACATCGATTCAGTTGGAAAATTCAATCCGAACATTGCAGGTGTCAATACGCATAAAGTATATTACACATTTATTGATTCAAGAGGGTGTAAAAATACCGATTCTGTCAACGTAAGAGTGGATAGTATTCCAAGTGCGAAAATTCAAGCATCCGGACCATTCTGTAAAAATGCAGGCATCCAGCAAATCAACCATGCATCTAATCCAGGGGGTAAATTCAGTGGAGGATTGTATATTAATTTAGTTGGTCAATTCAATCCAAACATTGCAGGTGTAAGTAATCATAAAGTATATTACACTTTCAAAGATAGCAGAGGTTGTTCAAACACCGATTCAATTAATGTTAGAGTTGATAGTATTCCAAATGCATCCATTCAACCTGCTGGTCCTTTTTGCGAAAATGCCGCGATTCAACAACTAAAACCTAAATTCAATGCAGGGGGGTATTTTACTCCAAAAATTGGACTAGATTCTTTTGGAAATTTACAACCATTGCTTGCAAAAGCTGGAACGCATAAGGTATACTACACCTTTAAAGATGCAAGTGGATGTAGTAATAAAGATAGTATTAATATTATAATAGATAATATACCTGATGCGCGTATTATTCAGGCTGGTCCTTATTGTTCAGCAGATGTTGTACAGCAAATTAATCCGGTAGCAAATGGTGGTGTTTTCAGTGGAGGATTATTTATTGATGCTTTAGGTAAATTTGATCCTTCAAAAGCAGTCGTTGGATTTAATATGGTTAAGTACCAATTGACAAATAGTAGCAATTGTGCTGCAAAAGATTCTGTCTTAATTGAAGTCATTCAATCACCAAACAATACGATAATTTACAGTCCAGATAAAGGCTGTGATCCGCTTTTGGTGAAGTTTGAAACACAGGCTGCCTTTAAAATTATATGGACCCTGAATTCTAAAACAAGTAACCAACAAAAAGACAGTGCCTTGCTCACAGCAAATTCATACGTGCTTCAGTTAGACGTAGAAAATGTGCGCGGTTGTAAGCAACAACTCAAGGAAAATATAAAAGTATATCCATTGCCAGTAGCTAATTTTAATTTTACACCTACAAAAGTTTATATCAATGATCCCCAGGTGTTTTTCAACGACAATAGTATAGGCAATGTTACTGGTTGGAATTGGTATTTTGGGGATAACGATTCTTCCAAAATACAAGATCCGGGTCACGATTACCAGAAGGCTGGGACTTACAAAGTGGAACTCTATATCGTTGATAAGAATGGATGTTTAGATAGCACATCCCGCATTGTTACAGTGCTTGATGATTTTATCTGTTTCATACCTGATGTTATTACACCGAATGGAGATGGACATAACGAGGTGTTTAATGTGGTAGGTATGGGAATTAAAAATGTTGCATGTCAAATCTTCAATCGTTGGGGTGAACAGTTATATAGCAACGATCAATTTGTGACATGGGATGGAACCTATCAAAATGAAATTGTGCAAGACGGAGTCTACTTATACATGCTTCAGATAAAAGACAACAAGGGTGGTATGCATTATTTGAAAGGAGAAATTACTGTATTAAGATAACACCTAATCTTCGAACACAAGCTTGTTGTACATACTGCGATTGAAAAAACGGTTGAGTAGCCAAATAGCCGCAAAGGTTAGTCCAAAAATGAAGGCAAACCAAATGCCTTCGATGCCCCAATTGAATTTGAAACACAACAGGTATGCACCGGGTACCATAATAATCCAATAAGACACAAAGGCAATAATGCCTGTAATTTTAGTGTCTTTTATACCACGCAATACACCCGCAGCAACTGCTTGTATGCCGTCGCTCAATTGAAATAAGGCAGCTAGAAATAGGAGTTGTTGAGCCATTTCAATTACTGCGGTATCTTCGGTATATATTTTTGGTAATTCGCCACTGAAAATTAAGAAAATTATGGCAAAAACACCTTCAACAGCCAATGATAAAAGAATGGCAGCAAAGCCCGCTTTTCGTACACCAATCTTATCTTTTGCACCATAAAAATTACCTACTAAAATATTCCCACCGGCGGCAATGCCTGTAATAAACATATAGGTTAATGATGCAAGTTGAATGGCGATTTGATGGGCCGCTAAATGTATTTCACTAATCCATCCACACATTACTAAAGCAAATGTAAACGCTCCCATTTCAAAGAAGAAGGTTAAGCCGATTGGTAAACCAATTTTAAGGATTTCAATATCATATCTGATATGGTCAATTACCCTTGTTTTTAATTCTTTAACATAAGGGTGATACCAACTTAAGTAAAGCATTAAGACCGCCATCGCATATCTCGAAATAACTGAAGCCCATGCTGAACCAACAAGTCCTAATGCGGGAAAACCCCAATGGCCAAAGATCATTGCCCAATTGAGTAATACATTTAAGGCGACTCCAAAAAAGGTGACTCCCATGGAGATTTGTGTTTTACTCAAACCATCCATCATCTGTTTGCCAGAATTGTAATACAACATAGCAGGTATCGAAAAATTGACAATCCATAAATACTCCGCACCTTGGGCTGTTACCGCAGGCGTTTGTCCAAGCATATCAAAGTTGTAATAAAGAATAAGATTAATAAGGATAAGGGCCAGGCTTAACCAGATATTAATGCGCAAGGAGGAAATGAAAATAGGAATACTTTGTTGCGGTTTGGCTTCACCATCGGCAATTGCTGTAAAGGTGCTCACAGCATATAATGCGCCAACTCCTATTAACATAAAAAGAAAGAAAATTGCATTGCCAATACTTGCGGCACCCATTGCATCATTGCTGACTCTGCCCAACATAATAGTATCTGTCAATCCCATTAATACCAACCCCAATTGGCCAATGGTGATCGGGTAAGCTAACTTTGCAGTTTGAAGAAATAAATTCTTATAAGTTTTTATTTTAGTAAACAAGGGTGCAAAAATAGTTGAAGTTTCGCCCAAGTAATAACATTCTCAATGATTTTAATAAATTCTTTAAAAAAATGTTTAATGTGGTGATTAGACAAAAAAATTTATATTTGCACCAATCAAATGAATATGACACAGAAAAAATCAAGAATGGGCTATTGGATGCTTTTTTTAGTATCACTTACTATACTTACAGTATTACTTGTATTTCAACCTGAAGCATTCTGGTTAGCTTTGCCTACAACAGTGGGTGGTTTAGCCATGGCTATGGATTGGATTTAATCCGTTCTAAACAATATTTTTAAGATAAAGCTCCTTTTTTAGGGGCTTTTTTATTTGGTGCGTTTTGCAATTGTTTTCAAAGCCATCACAAAAGTATCTAAATCATCTGTGTTGGTATATAAATGTGGTGTAATTCTTACGCCATGCACATTGGCGCTATCGATTGCAACAGTCCATACCTTAAACTCAAACATCAAGATTTGGGCAAGGTCGCTAGGTTTCATGTTTTTTATACCAACATTGGCTATTCCACAACTTCTTTGTGGGTCGCTTGGGGTATTCAGAAATATATTTGGTTCATTTTTAATCTTATCAGTCCAATAGGTTTTTAAAAAACGAAGCCGTTCCTCTTTTCGTTTAATTCCCATCGCAGTATGAAATTCAATGGCATGCCGAATCGCAATATCAGAAGGAACAGAGATAGTGCCAGTGTGGTTTAATTTTCTAATATCAGTATCCTCATAAGCAAGTTCTCCAAATAGAGGCCAAATAGATTTTATTTTATTTTTGTTGACATACAAAATACCTGAACCAAGCGGAGCTCCTAACCATTTATGTAAACTGCTGCCGTAATAATCGCAATTTAAATCCGAAATTTTGAAATCAATATGTGCAATGGCATGTGCCCCATCTACTAATACATCCACCCCTTTATTATGTGCCATGTCACATATTTTTTTTACTGGTAATATTTGCCCAGTAATATTGATCATGTGGCAGATCATAAGAAGTCTTGTTTTTGGCGTAATAGCCTTTGCATATAAATCTACAATTTCTTCATCTGTCTTTGGATCTAATGGTATTTCAATTATTTTGTTTACAATGCCAAAGCGCTTGGATTGCTGTTTGAACATGTCTAACATGCTGCCATAATCTTGAGAACACATCACGGCTTCGTCATCTTTTTTCCAATCAATGCCAGAAATAATGATGTCTAAAGACTCGGTGGTATTGCGCGTTATAATCAATTCATCATAATTACATCCTACAAGTTCAGCGAGTTGATTTTTTGTTTTGTTTTTTTCATCAAACTGAACAGTTCTCATATAATACGAAGCTTCTCTATTCAAGTTGCGAATGTCTTTTAAATAAGCTTCAAGCACTGGCTGTGCCATCATGCTGTAATAACCATTTTCTAAATTAATATAGTCTGGCTTAAGTGTGTATTCTTCTCTTATTTTGGCCCAATAGTCATCCGGTTTTGCAATATTTGAAGGTGAAGATGATGCACTAATTACTAAACTGTTAGCATTTATTTTAATAGGCATGGCAGCTGTGATTAATAATGTTTTGATAAAATTTCTTTTACTAACCATGTGTTATTTTTGTGTTTTAAATTGAGGAAGTGTAATATTGAATTTTACAGCTAAGACCCTAATTGCAAATATGAGCGACATAGATCCAGCAATGTTAATATTGCGTACGCAGTTGAAATAATCGAGGATTAAATAAAAAATAGCGCCCGCTAGGCATGCTGAAGCGTAAATGTTTTTTCTAAATAATACGGGTATTTCGTTGGTCAAAACATCGCGTATCACCCCGCCCATAACAGCCGAAAACATGCCCATGATAGCTGCGATGACAGGATTGAACCCTAGTCCCAAGGTTTTCTCTACACCTAAAATTGTGAACATAGCTATACCAATTGAATCGAATAAGAATAAGGCCTTTTGTAATTTTATAAGTTGGTTGTAAAACAGGCGAGTTAATAGGATTCCAATCAAAATTGCATATAAAAAATTAATGTCGCCAATCCATGACAAAGGATATGAGCCTAGCATCATGTCACGTAGACTTCCACCTCCAATAGCTGTAATAAAGCCAATGAAGCTTACTCCAAACCAATCGTGATTTGATTTTCTGTTGGCTACTAGTCCACCCGATACTGCAAAAAATCCGGTGCCAAATAATTCGAGTATGTATTGAAACTTCATATTTGTTGTATTTGATTTCACTTCAATGATACAATAATATTTTGGTGCAACAAATTGAGTTTTGTTTTAAAAAAATAAACAAAAAAAATCGGACTTAAGTCCGATTTTTTTTTGCTGTATGTTTTGTGTAGTTTTTGGGTTTAATTATTTAGGCATTACCACTGCATCAATTGAATGGATGACTCCGTTTGATTGTATAACATCGTACACGATAATATTGGCAGTTCCACCTAATTCGTCTGTGATTAAGATATTATGTGATCCATTCATGGTAAAAGTTAAAGTGCCCCCGCTTACTGTAGGTAATGTTGCTTTTCCTTTGCCCGCTTTGATTAATTTTACTAGGTCATCAAATGTATATTTACCCGCTACCACATGGTAAGTTAATACTTTTGTTAAAGTTGCTTTATTTTCTGGTTTTAATAAAGTGCCAACTGTACCTTCAGGTAAATTTTCAAAAGCATCATTGGTTGGAGCAAATACAGTAAATGGTCCAGCCGTTTTAAGCGTTGCAACCAAGTCAGCTGCTTTCACTGCTGCTACTAGGGTGGTATGCGCTTTTGAATTAACGGCATTGTCTATGATGTCCTTTTTTGGTAACATAGCTTCTCCACCAACTTGTACGTTTTGAGCACTGGCCATAGAGATTGAAGCTGTAAGTGCAATAAGCACTGCTGCGAAATTTAATTTAATTTGTTTCATTTTGATATTATTTTTATTGATTATAACTCTACATACGACTGTCTTTTTATTTTGGTTTTATTATTTCAAAAAAAAAGTAAAGTCTTTTGTGAATCAACTTTAAATTGGTCTGCCTTTGAGATGTTAGAATGGAATATAAAATGAATTTTATTCACTGAATCTCATTTTGTAAATTAAGTCCTCATGTAATTCCTATTTGTTTTGGATATAAAAATTAAACATACATTGAAAAAACATTGTACCTTCGTCATAAAGTTAATTTTAATGGCTATTAATTCAAAAGTTGAGCTCGACAATGTATTTGTCACAATCACTAAATTAAGAAGAAAACTAGATGCCCAGATAGAGGCCGAGTTGCACTATAGGGGTTACAAGAATTTTAAATCATCTTACTTGCCTATACTTATCATGCTTTATAAAGAAGGTCGCTCTGTAGTCAGTATTGCCTATGATTATGGTATCAGTAAACAAGCCATTAGTAAATTGACTGCCGAAATGATGGGCGAAAGTTTATTGAAAACCTTGGTTAATAAGGAAGACCGGAGGTCTATGACCTTGGTGCTTACTGCAAGCGGAAAACGCATGGCAATAGATGCTCGCAAATGCGTTAGTAAATTAAATGATAATTATAAAAGTTTGATAGGTAAAAATAAGTATGATCAAATGATGGAGTCGCTGCTTTCTTTGTTAGCATTTCACGACTAAATTATAGGCAGAATTTTATAGGCAATAAGCAGTCTGAAAGTGAATTGTTATTGGTCTTACAATTTGAAGCAAATCCCCGAAATTATAAGCTTTAAGAATATGTACAGAGGATTTTTTTTAAAAATATAAGTTTTAAAAGTCATAAAATTTATTAACTATGGAGTATAGGGGATTTAAGGATTTGAATGTTTACAAACTGGCTTATAAACTTGCAATAGAAATTTTTGAAATGACAAAAAATTTTCCTAAAGGAGAAACATATGCATTGTCTGATCAGATAAGACGTTTGTCACGATCGGTTTGTGCAAATCTTGCCGAAGGTTATAGAAAAAGAAAATATCCCAAACATTTTATAAGTAAAATGCTAGATTGTGATGGTGAATGCAGTGAAACATTGGTTTGGCTTGATTTTGCAAAAGATTGTAATTATATCACACTCGAAAAATACGATGCGCTAACATTAAAGTGCAAAGAAGTAGGTGCTATGTTAGGAGCTATGTCCAACCATGCTGAAAAATTTATGCCAAGAGAAAACAAATCTTAATTTCATGTAATTATTTTAGTATCCCAATAATTCAAAGGCATTGAGAAAAGTAGTAAATACTTTGAATAAGTTCCTACCATAACTGCCTATAAAAATTATCAAAAAAGCAGTATGAATAACTCTAAAACAAAGGTTCGAGCAAATTCTTAACTAACTGCGGTCCCCTGCATACTGCATGCTGCATGCTGCATGCTGCATACTGCTGACTGCTGACTGCTTCCGGCCAACTTCGCACATGTTCAAACTTTGTTGCCAACTGCCCACTACCCAATGCCCACTGCCTATTATTTTTCCCTAATTTTGCCTGATGGATTTTGGAAATGGAGTGGCTGCGCACCGAGGTAATATGTCGGTTTTCCCCGAAAATACAATGGAGGCTTTTGAAAGTGCCATTGCAATGGGTTGTAGTTGGATCGAATTGGATATTCAGTTAACTACCGATAAGCAATTGGTTGTTACCCACGATGCGAATGCCTTACGCGTTACTGGTGTCGATAAAGTAATTGTAAATAGCAGTTATCCCGAATTGTTGTCGCTTAATTTTGGGGCCTATCTTAATGGGCAAAGACAACATGCTGTACCATTACTATCAGAGGTTTTTGAATTGGTTAAAGGGACTTCAACAGCCATTTCTATTCAACCCAAAAATTATGGATTAATAAAACAGGCCTTACAATTGGCAAAAGGTCATGGCATGCTGAATCAAATAGGTTTTAATGACACCAATTGTGAGTATTTGATAGAAGTAAAGCAGCTGGATAAAAATGTTCCGGTATTTTGGGATCGACCACCGCATACCGATTTTGAAACCGATTTGTTGATTGCCAAACAGTATAAATTTGAAACCTTAATGTATGAATGGCCGGGAATAACTGAAGAAAAAATCAAAATGATAAAAAGAGCGGATATTCGTTTTGGCGCATGTGTTATCAATGATTACTCAGCCATGATGAAATACGTCGGAATGGGAGTTCAACATTACTACACCGATTTTCCAGAACAACTTTTAAAATTAGTATGAAGATAATAATACCTATGACTGGTCAAGGCAGTCGCTTTGTTAAAGCAGGCTTTAGTACTTATAAAGCGCTGATAGAAATGCATGGTCAAAAGATTATACAATATGTGGCCGACCTATTTCCAGGTGAAGCAGATTTTATATTTATTTGTAGAAATGATATGTTAGAAAATTCGGAATTAAAGTCAACCTTGTTGACTATTAAACCGAGTGCTCAAGTCATTGGAATTGATGCACACAAACTCGGGCCTGTGTATACTGTTGCCCAGGTGTATGACTATATCAACGATGATGAACCAGTGATTTGCAATTATTGTGATTTCTTTATGTTGTGGGATTATCCCCATTTTTTAAAAACGATAAAAGAACAACCTTCTGCAGGTGCTATACCTTGCTACACTGGATTCCATCCGCATTTGCTGCATCCACATAATTTATATGCAGGTTGTCAAGTAAATGATAAAATGCAATTGACCGAGATAAAAGAGAAATTTAGTTTCGAAGTTGACAAGAGTAAAGGCTACCATTCAGCTGGGACATATTATTTTGAAAAGGGGCAGCATGTAAAAAAATATTTTACCCAATTAATGGATGAAAATATTACTTTAAATGGAGAGTATTATATCAGCTTAGTTTACAACCTTATGGTGCGCGATGGCTTGCCAGTATTGGTGTACTATAAGGTGCCACATTTTTGTCAATGGGGTACACCAGAAGATATGATGGAATATAATAATTGGTCGACTATATTTGAAGCCTACAGCAAATGATAAAATTAATACCGATGGCAGGAGCGGGCAGTAGATTTGCCGAAAAGGGTTACACCACTCCTAAGCCTTTATTGCCCATTATGAATGTGCCCATGGTGGTGCAAGCAACCAATGCATTGCCAGATGCAGACAAACAAATTTTCATCTTAAGAGATTTTCACATTTCAGAATATAAGATTGGCAACCGTTTGATGGAATATTATCCCAATGCCGAAATTATTGTTCTGGAAGAACTTACAGAAGGGCAAGCTGTAACCTGTCTTATGGCTAAAAGTTTTATTAATACAGAAGAGGAATTGATTATTGGCGCCAGTGATAATGGTATGATCTATTCTCGTGAGAAATTTGATGCAATGAAAGCTGATGCGGACGCCATTGTTTTTACCTTTAGAAATAATCCAGCGGTTATTGTTAATCCAAAAGCTTATGGCTGGGTGATGGTAGATGCGGATAATAATATAAGCGAAGCAAAAGTAAAATTTAATATGCCAGACCCTATGCAAAACCATGCGATTGTCGGGGCGTTTTGGTTTAAACATGGGTCTGATTTTGTGATTGCAGCCGAACACATGATAGCCGAAAATCGCAGAATCAATAATGAATTTTATGTCGATGAATGTGTGAATGATTTAATCGCCATGGGTAAAAAAATAAAGGCTTTCGAAATCGATCATTACATTTGTTGGGGCACGCCTGCCGATTACGAAACTTTCAATTATTGGGAAGCTTATTTTAAGCAAATACCTAATCATCCTTATGGTAAGTCATAATGCAATTATCTGTTGTCATACCGTGTTATAATGAGGAAAAAAACATTCCTCACATCGTTGCAAAACTTAAAGCATTATTAAGAGATTTACCAAAAGATAAATGTGAGATTTTATTGGTAGATAATGGTTCGACAGATGGTTCTGCCAATGTTTTTATTGAGACATTGAAAGATGTAGAAGAAAATATTAGGGTTATAAAAGTCAATCAAAATAAAGGGTATGGCTATGGTATCCTGTATGGACTTGCTCAAGCAAAAGGCGAATTTATGGCCTGGACCCATGCCGATTTGCAAACCGATCCTGCCGATGTTTTTAAGGCATTAGATATTTTTTTATTAGCGCCAAAGCAGCCAATGATCGTAAAAGGCTACCGAAGAAATCGAAAATTAAGTGAAGCATTTTTTAGTTGGGGTATGGGTTTAATAAGCAGTGTCTTTTTAAAGGTAAGATTAACCGAAATAAACGCACAACCCAAATTGTTTCACCGCAATTTTTATGAAGCCATTGTGAAAGATGCACCACACGACTTTTCCTTAGATTTATATTTCCTTTTCAAAGCAAAAAAGCAAGGCCTCATCCTTGATTTTCCAGTATTCTTTTTACCACGCCTTTATGGAGAAGCCAAGGGTGGGAGTGGTTCTTCACTAAAAACCAGAATCAAATTGATTAAACGTACTTTAAAATATATTGGGGAATTGAGTAGGAAGGTGAAGGGGTGATTGGGCTTAAGACTTCAATAAATCAATGTTTGTAATGTTAGCTTTGCTGATCCTTTGGGGAGGGCCTAACAACATATTATTAATGCGCGCTTCGCGCTATCATTTTTATTTTCCAACCGCTTATTAAAATAAATTTTCAACGCTTTTTGAAAATAAAAATGCCCCCTATCGGGGGCATTAAAAATAGGTTGTGGAGAATACCGGAGTCGAACCGGTTACCTCTTGCATGCCATGCAAGCGCTCTAGCCAAATGAGCTAATCCCCCTTTTATATTTAAGAACTTTCAAACCAACCACCTTCCCGCATACTTGTGGGACGCTCTAGTGCTGACGAAGCTTTGCTTGTCAGCATCCTGACTTTTAACGTCAGGACCAAATGAGCTAATCCCCCTTTTATATTTAAGAACTTTCGAAGCAACTACCTTCCCGCATACTTGTGGGACGCTCTAGTGCTGACGAAGCTTTGCTTGTCAGCATCCTGACTTTTAACGTCAGGACCAAATGAGCTAATCCCCCAAATAGGGATGCGAAATTAGTTAAATTTGATGAATCGCCAAAATATTTGAATCTGCCAGAGATTTTAATATTTTCTTAAATTACGTAGCTTTTCTTTTTTATTTTGGATTTCTATTTTGTAAAATATAAACGAAATATTGCTAACACATTAAAATAGTAAGGGATATCAAAAATAAAAATAGAGATACAATTGTGGATAATTGTAAGATAAATTAGAAATATTCGTTAAAATGTATTTGACATAATTATGTTTAAGGATATTTTGCTTATTGTCTCATTAGTTAGGTCGAGTTTTTGTAAATTATTTTTTTTAGGTTTAAAGTGTAAATAGCAGAATGTTATTGTTTTTTAAAATAACAGTCAAATCGCTGTTAAGAGCGGTTATTTTCATATATTAATTTGTCTAATTTTATAGTCAAGGCGCAATTTGAGCCAATTAGTTATGCATTATCATTGCATTGTATATCCTATGATAACTTTTCTTGATTTTGATGGCACCATTGTAGAGCACGAGTATCCCGCCATAGGAAATTGTGTTGAAGGTTGTTATACAGTGATTGCCAAATTACAAAAAGCAGGACATAAAATTATTTTGAATTCTTATCGATCGCAAAGTAAGAGTGGCAAGTTGAAAAATGCGCTTGAACATATTAATAAAAAGGGCCAAGGAATAATTAATCCAATAATTGAATTTTCTAAATCTAAAGTTAATCCTTTTTATTGGAATTGGGAAATATTTATGACTTTTGGATTCATATTTATTGACGATGATTGCTTAGGAATTCCTGTCAAAAATGCCAATGCTATTGAAGGGAGACAGGTGGTTGATTGGCAAGCAGTCGATAGGCAATTTGAAGAAAATGGTATTTATTCAACCCATGCTGTTAAGTTTTTTGAAAGTACTGCGGCATAAAGTAGAAAAATAGTTTAAATGAATATACTTAAAAAACATACCGATTGGAATGTTTTTTTATTAGTAGCTTCTATCATGTGTTTTATCTATTACAAAATTTATAAATCGTAATACTTACTCTTCAAAAACGCGTTGGTATTCTCTCTTGCAATCTGGTCCCAAAAGTTATGGCCATTGTCCAATGTTTTATCACTGGCAAAAGTTCTAAAGGCATCGTACGTATTTTTCTCAGGACTCTCTTTTTCGGCTAAAAAGAAATCGGTGCCATACATGATTTTTTGTCCATAGGGTTTGTTGCACTCTTTAAAAAAAGCATTGAATAAAACATTATCATTGGCTTTTACACCCTCGGCCACGTTATAAGAAATATCGGTATAAGCGCCTGGATACTGGGTCATCAAATATTGTATTTGGGTGTACCAATTCACATCCTTTACGCCATAAGGATGCACTTGCTCTGCATCGCTGCTGCCATTCATGCTGGCCAACATTTGCTCGGAACCGCCATAGTGAGCAAAACAAATTTTCAAAGGGTTGTTCGCATTGTTAAAATGGTTGAGCACCGATTCAAAACCATGGGGTTCTAAAAAATAAGAACAGGTGCGCTTGCAATTGTTGGTTAAATTAGAACCCGTCAACCATTCTTTTCTACTTTTTTTGTGGATGAATTTCGGCACATCATATACTTGATCTGTATAAGGATTCAGTGGATTCAAATTTTGTTGAATGGCTTGTGGGTCGTGACTAAATATACCGCCCAAATAATTGGTATGCGATAATACCGGTACCCCATTGTCTGCCGCCCATGCAAAGGTTTCTTTTAAGCGTTCGTCAAAGGCATAGAACCCATTGCTCGGATAAATTTTAAGACCCGTAAAGGGATAAATACTTCGACCACCAGAATCAATTTTGGTTTCGAAATAACGCTCCACTTCTTTTCGAATATCGGTACCGGACTGTTGCCAACGCGGATCTAATCCAAAAAATAGTAAGAGCCTTTCGGGATAGCGTCTTTTAATATCGATCACCTTTTGCAGTTGCCCTTCAAAGCCCGATTTGGTAGCACCAATGCCCATGTAATTCATGTTAATGGTAAGGGCCACCAACTCTATACTAGGGTCGGAATATTGGGCCATGAGTTCTTCGAAAACCGTAATCTGGTCTTTGCTTTTGCCAATTTTTAAAAACTGTGCATAGCGTTTGCCTTGCGATCCAAATTGGGCAATGAGGCCCGATAAAAGCAGTACCCCTAATTGCGAATTGGTAGCAGTATCTACTGCATTGGCAACGGGCTTGGGTAAAAAAAGTTGCAAGAATTTTTCGGGTGCATTGTCCATAGTAAAAATATGGGTGTGCACATTTTTATAAGTGTCTTTCATGCTGTTTTATTTTTTGAGGGTATAAGCCTTTTTTAATAATTCGAACCAGAAGGGCGCCCCTGCACTGGCGGCAAAAGCAGTGAGCATAAATCCTAATAAGTAAATAATGAAATTTAAAAAGCGGTTGAAATAGTCACCAATGGTATGGCATTTCATTGGCTCCTTTTTAACGGAGTGCTGCCAACCAATTGGTATTTCATTGGCTACCGCCAAACTATCGATATTGGTTTTTAAAACCAGCACATCTGTTTTGATGGTATTTAAAGTGATGCTATCATGTGGGCCAGTACTTTGGTCGTATTTTTTTGCTATGGCTTCCAATTGGTCTTTGTTCTTTTCGTAGTAGGCTATCAGGGCCGTGCGGGCTGCTGGATTTTGAGAGAAATATTGAAACAAAGTGATGCTGTTAATGTTAAGTGCCACACTTAAAATCAAACCTAAAAAGAACAGGCGCCTTTTGGTAAGTTTGCGGTACCAGCTGCTGGTGCGATTGCTCAACTGGTTGAACCAATCGCTGATTTCTTCTATTAAAAAATTATAGACCTTTTCATCGCTTCGGTCTTTGCTAGATCCTGCTCTTATTTCTGCTTTGTTTAAAGAGCTGCTTAGCAAGGCTAACAATTCGCTAGGCATTAATACTTTGGTAGCCAAAGCAAAATCGTTGAGCAATGCATTTTCGTAGGTCCCAACAGGCAAGGTACTCATCAACTCTGTATCTAATTTTTTACTTTGCACCTTGTGGGCATTGGCCACCACTTCTACCAAAGCTTCCGAAAATATTTTGGCCGAAATTTCGGAAGGCGGTTTGTTATAGGCCCTGCTTAAAATATCAAACGAGGGGTGGGTGTATAAGAGCGAAGCCCAATTGATTTGATTGGGTGCATCGTTCAGTTGCCTTAACAATTGTTGCTTAAAAAAGCGTCCCCTTTCGTTTTTCAATTGCACCGCAGTTTCTTGCAGCAGACTACAAAAAATAGCAAACAAGGCCCAGCTGATAATAAGCGACAAGGCAATTTCGATAATGGGTAAACTCAGGAAATTCATTTTATTATTTTTAAATTTTTAAATTTTATTATTTTCAAAGGAAATTAGTTTAGTGGATGAAAGCCATCACCAAACACAGCTTCATAGGCATGCTTTTGCAAAAAATACAATTTAGGAGGAATATGCTAATTATTTTGTTGTGTTGTTGTTTAAGTGGTTTATTGTCAGTCAAATAAAATTAGTGGCTGGGAGGTTACCCGTTCTATTTGTTAAAACATCTCAATACGACCAAATAAAATCATATTGAGATGTTTACCCTTATTTGAGAATTAATTAATTTTAATGTAGAAATATACTGAAATGTTTCTTGGTCTAGTTTCATCGCCTCCATAATCTAAAGAGGCTTGATTATAAGTAGGTGCTGGGGTATTATTGATAATCATATAGCTAGGAGGGGGGGCTCCACAATTTATCGCGGAACCTTGCATGCTATGGCTGTGTTTCTTTACCTCGTCCCCTTGATAATCCATAACAACTCTGTTAGCTTGTGGGTCGCCAGTTGTATTTGGGTCAAATGGGTCAATCGGCTCACCTGGGCTATAAATTACATTTAAACCTCTCATAAATTTCCCTCGTAAATCTGGGGCTTTTGTAATATTATGATTTGTTCTAATTTCAAGTTGTGAGCCAACAATTAGACGGCCATCGCAAGGTGAATAAGATGATCTTGCAGCGTTCATGGCTGGGTTTTCACCAATTTCATGGCAAAATTGGTCATAGTTAAGAACTGAAGAAATAACAGTTCCTAAGATTTGATTTTGATAAGACATTTTTATTTTTATTTTTTATTTTTTGCTTACTCTTTACAGTTTTCAGCTTACCTGTTGTTGTCAATAAAATTAAAATTTATTTATTCGGTAAATTTTAACTATTTATTGATTTCAGGGACAAAAATCAGAATTCAGATTAAATGTAAAATCACCTTTCTTTGGTATTTTACATACCTAATTTTAAGTATTAGTAAAAGACAACTAGAATATTTTGAATTTTTATAAAATAATACCCTCTTCACGTGCAACCTTTAATAGTTCGCCAACATTTTTAACATTAAGTTTACTGTTAATATTCTTTCTGTGTGTGTCAATTGTAAAAGGACTTAGATGAATTCTATCTGCAATATCCTTACTGGATAATCCATCGGCAATTAATTGGATAATTTCAATTTCTCTGAGACTTAACTTTTCTTTTAACAAACTTTGCGTCTTTTGGCTATTTTGGTTGAAATCAAAAAGACTAGGGTCGTAAAATTTTTGTCCTAGCATTACACCTTTTATAACTCTTTTTATTTCTTCAATATCCGTTTCCTTTGGAAGATATCCATTAATACCTGCTTGATAAGCCTTAGAAACATAACCTTGTTCTCTATGCATAGTGAGACAAATAGCTTTGAGTTCTGGAATATATATTCTTGCATTTTTAAAGAGTGATATTCCATCACCATCCGGAAAGCTTATGTCAGTTAATAATATATCTGGTTGATATTTTTTTAATGACACTAATGCTGATCTGCAATTGTTTTCCGTAGCACATAAATCAAAACTATTATCATCCAATAGTAAGTTTTTCAGACCTTGAAGCAAAATGTTATGATCTTCAGCAATTAATATTTTGATCGATTCAGTCATGATATTTATTATAATATTTATAAATTGTAGTTTATTTTTTTAAAGTTCAACTTCAGCTACCAAAACAGTACCTCGTCCAATCTTACTATCAATGTTTAAAGTTCCACCAATATCTGTCATGCGCTTTTGCATACTTTTTAAACCAATACCAGAGAAATTAATACTTTTAGAAGTTTCAAATCCTTTTCCATTATCTTCTATCATCAACACTATGCTATTCTCATTCCCTATCAAAGATAATTGAACGGTATTTGCTTGAGAATGTTTCATTACATTGTTTAAGGCTTCCTGTGCAATTCTGAATAGGGCAATTTCTTTAGATAATGGTATTTTTTTTTCGGCATTATGAATAGATAAATTCACAGATAAATTTGTAGCTGTTTCTATTTTTTCTTTTAAATCCATCATTGCATTTGATAAGCCTAACTTAGTCACCAGATTTGAGGAAATATCCTTAGAAAGTTCTCTGACTTCAATAATTGCATTATTGATAATTTTTCTAAAATCCGAAAAAGTTGTTTCATTTTCCTTTTTAATGGAATCGAATTTTTTTTCAATACCTGTAAAATGATGACTAGCCATTACCAATAATCCACCTAATCTATCATGTAATTCACCAGCTAGTCGCGTTCTCTCTTTTTCTTGTCCATCTGCCCAAGCTTCCATTTTGGTTTGGTTTACTTCCTCTAAAATTTTATTAATATTTAAATTGGTTTCAGCCAATGTCTTTTTGCGCTTGTTTTTAAAAGTAGTATATGAGAAAATTAATGCTAAAAGTAACAAAATTAGTGCTAGTCCAGCAGCAATTAAGAGTGAATGTTGATTTCTGTTTTCCTTACTCAAGAAATAATTCTCTCTTTCTTTTCTTTCTGTATCATATTTCACCTCTAAGTTCGCGATTGAATTTTGGATATTTTCTGAAAATAAAGAATCAGAAAGTGAAATTTGCCATTTAAAGTAATCATTAGTTTCTTTTAATTTATTCTGACTTTCTGTGATTGCAGTTAGTCCCCGTATAGCATACAATCTTTCATTTCTCAAGTTGTTATGAAAACTAAAAATTACAGATGAATCATAGAATATCTTTGCATTTTTATAGTCCGATTTATTACTATAAATATGGGCTTTTGCCAATAAAAAGTTTATCTGATTGTTGGGGACTGCGGCATAAATATCAATTTTGTTTGATTCATCTAAATAATAAACTGCCGAATCAAATTGGTCAATAGAACTATTGAATAAACAATAATTGTAATAGCTTCTGCTTATCCGATAACTATCGTTGATTTCCTTTGCAAAATAAATGGCTTTTTTGAAACACACGGCTGCTTTTATGTTAAGTCCTTTATTTGATAATAAATTGGCTAAATTAGTGTAATCATCGCAGAGGTTCTTTTTTTCTTTACGTTTTGTAATGGTTTCTTCATAAAAGGAGATTGCCTTTTGAGTTTCACCTTTTTCAGACAAAACATCAGCAATACTTGCTATGGAGTTTAACATAGCCTCACTGTCGCCAATTTCTCTCCGTAGAGAATATGCTTTTTGATAAAATAAGTATGCAGAGTCAAAATTTGAATTGTCGTAATGAAAATGACCTAATTGTGTTAAAATATTTGATTTGTCTATAAGTCTGAGTTTGCTGGATTTTAATAAATGGGAACTAACTAAAAGAAAACTATCTTTATTATCATTTCTTAATATTTTTAATTTTTCTAAATTGAAATTTTCTAATGCATTATTTTTACATGCAATGGATAAAATCGATAAAAAAATAAAAGTAAACTTTCTCATTTTATCAAATCTTTTCAACCATCGTGTCTAGCCTTGTCATATGGGATTTTTTTGTTTGTAACAAGAGTAGCCCCATTCACTTTAATTGTAACTTTTAGGTCTAATAATATTGGTGTCATATTTGGTGCTTGCATATTGCCGCATTGGCCCCTTGGGCTCTGATCGCAATTTAAGCAGGCTTTTTTAGGATCTGAATCAGGACAGCAAGGTTGAAACGCGGCATATCCTAATAAAAATGCAGAGTTATTTCCTGCCATTCCCAATTCTATTGTAATATTTTCCGATAAACAATTTAAATCTCCTGGATTGCAATTTTGACCTGGTATTAGATTAGAGCGATTATTAACTGTAACTATAGCTAGTAAATTGGGTACTATTATTCCGATTTCAAGTGTGTATTTCCACTTTTGGTCTACTGGCAAAAATTTTCCCCAAAGTGTAAAATCTCCAACATTTGGTATTTTGATTTGACTACTTTGTTCGCACATACTTAGATTATCATCATAAATTTTACTCATAATGGTTTTATTTTGTTTTTTATTGTTTGTATTAAGTTAATAGGAAGATATTTTATTTCTTGATTTATGTTATTAATAATATTCCAGATGTCATTGAAGTTTTTGGGCTTAGTCTTAATGATATTATCTGGTAGTTCAAGCAATAAATCTAACAAATCAGAATCTGTAGAATTTGAATTTTCATCTGAATTAAATATAAAAATATTTTTGCATTGGCGCTTTAATCGAATTGGGATACGAAATACTTTTTCAAGTAAAAATTCAAATGGGGACGATTTTACTAACATTTCATGCATACCACCAGCGTGACAGGAATTTACGAAAATATAAAGGGTATTTGAAGGGTGTAATTTTGTTCTAAATTTTCTTAGCCTATTGTCTATTATAAATTCACCATTATATAATTTAAATTTTTCATCATTTAGGTTCTGTCGAGTTTCATATTTCCCCGATTTTCTTTTTTCGCCAATGTTTTCATTATTAGTAACTTGTCCTAATAAGAATAGAACTATTACAGAATCTTTTTTTTGTGAAAGTCTGTTAAAGTTATCTTCGACTAATTTGTGCGTAGCATTAATGTCAATTAGGCAAATACTTGTCTTGTCATAATTTAAGATGTTTTTAAATTTTTCACAAACATTTCTTAATTTGAAATATCTTGAATATGTATCAGATATGTTATAATAATAACTTACTGCAAAAAAGTGTTTTTCCAAATCAACTATTTATTTAATTTGTTAAAGTTGCGAGTGTTACACCAAAGTTAATATATAAACCACTCATCCATTTTTCAAATCCTTGAGGAAGGGTAGGGTATGAGGAAAATTTTGTCATTATTTTCTGATCAAGAAATACTTGAGGAATGACTTTAACTTTCATGAAAGCCATACCTAAACCAAAATTGAATTTAACTCTTCTGCCAACAGCACAGTTGAAGCCTAATAGTCCGTTAATTGGCTTTGTGTTTTCACCAAGGTTATAACCAAACGCAGCTGTAATACCAAGATTGCATTTGTCATTGATTATATAATTAAAATTGGTACCTGCAAAAATATTGATATTCATTCCTTGTTGTTCCTTTTTTAATAGGAATGTATCAATACCGTCTGGAGTGAAAAAAGTAGCATTACCAAAGTTATTTGGAGCGTAGAAATAATTATATTGCTTGCGAAATTTTGATATTGCGAGTCCACCTGTAGGTATAATTGCAAAATATCCCTTAGCGTATACTGTAAATTCAAATTTGGAGGTGTCAGGTACTGTATTGCTGTTCACTATTTTAATTGTAAAAACAATGGCATCACTATTCATTTGGAAAGTGTACCTCTTTGTGGTTGGTTGTGGAATATTCCCTACAAAAGCAGCAGGAGCAGGAGTCAAATTGACAACTTTGTAACTTAAATTTTTACTTTTATGCAGTAGTTGGACATTAACAGATGAATTATATATTAGGACTATTGAAAATGTATCACCTCTTTTAACATTATATGTGTTCGGTGGGTTAATTGACATACGATTATTCAAGCAGTCATAAGTATATAATTGTCCATTACATATTGAGGATATTTGCAGAAGACATAAAGTTAAGATGGATCTTATCAAATTTTTATTTTTCATTTTTTTTTCATTTTTTTTGTGATAATAAATCAGTTTAATTATTAATAATTTCTTGTGGACAAATCAAATATGAAATAAAGTAAAACACATACCTGTTTTTAGGTATTTTTTTGCTAATTTTATACAATATGCAAAAGGTAAAATGTATGAGATTGGTTGCATTCGATTTCCTCTATTAGTTCATTGTTCATTAAAAACAAAACATTAATAAATCAAAAGGGTTGCGGTTTTTGAGATAAAAATAATGGTTGGTTTTTTCAAACTTTAATTGCAACAATGATAAAAGAAAAAATGAAAATGGCTTTTATCAGATTGCAAATGCAAAGCAATGATTTTTAAATTATTATACTAATTAATTTTGTATAAACTTGGTTAAATAGCTAATAATCAATAAAATAAAATTATAATTTATCTGGGCTATAAGTGTCTAAATATCAGTTATTAATTAATTTAATTAATTAAATAGCGGGGTAAGTTAAATATAAAAATATTTTAAAATTAGCTAAAGTCAATTTTGGGGTAGTCTTGTATAGATAGATGATACTAAACTGGATTTCAAGTTGATTTTATAGTGAATAATTCCAAAGTTAGGCATTGAATACGCTTCACTAAACAAAAGTGGATAAATGGGGCAGACTGGTACTGTTATGCCTAAAAAACATACCAAGTGGTATGTTTGATTTTAATATTAAACTTTTTTCAATTCTAGTTTGACTGTAATAAACTTATTTTAGTCAGTTTCTTTTGTATAAATAGCAATGGAAAGTCACTGAAAATTGAAAATTGTATAATCTATAAAGCCTTGAAAAGTATCTACCAATTTTATGATATAAGAGATGTCAATTACTTACATTAATACATATAATGCTTCGGTGATAAATTTAGTATTTTAAATAAAATAGGATAATATATTGTCTACTATTTGTATTTATTTACACTTATATGGATCCACTCCAGGACTCACACCACTATAACATAATTCAAGTGCCTTTGATTTTATTGAAATAATTTCCCCATTGATTCTGGCACCTCTATTACTATCAGTAGCTCTTTCTGTTGCAAAGCCTTTTGCAGCAATATTGGTTAAAGCTACGTCAACGGTTGTCCATACAGCGCCATTGTCTTTGATATATGAGATACGCACAATGGCTTCATCAATAGGAAATTCTGAATTATTGTAAAAGTTAACAAGCACATTGGTAATTCCTCCAAAAGGATTTACATTGTAAGAAGCTTTTCTATCAAAATAGTTTTCTATGTGATTTCTTACATATTTCTTTCTAGCTTCTAATGCCTCTTGTTTTGCAATTTTTGAGGACAAAGTTATATCTGCGATTTTTTTTTCCTCTGCAATTCTTTCTTCTTCAATTCTTTTTTGAGTTATTATTCTCTCCACTTCAATAGCCTTTTGCGTTTCAATCAATGCATCGTTTTTTACTTTATAATAAAAACCCACAACAATAATAATGACAATTATAGCTACTCCCAAAACAATCAATATCTTCTTATTCAACCCTTTCTTTGTTGATACAGGAACCGCCTCTAAAATACTTGCATTCGGCATTGGTGGCGGCACAACCACTTTTTGCATCGGTGGCGGAGTTGCAATTATTATGTCGTTTAATTCATTTATTTCACTAGCTTTTTGCCATCCTTCAGCGCCTTCAAACCATACCATGGTGTATTTGGAAATCTTAAGATCCTTTAGTTCTTCTATTGAAAAAGGACCTAGTTGTTGCTCGTCTTTGTGGATATAAAAGTTAGTCATCGTTGGCAAACTTATAGATTTATTTGAGAAAATTGAAACCTTTTAAATTTTTAAAAATTGTAAAGATTATAAAATGAATTGTATAGGACTTAGATCAATTGATTTCTTTAACCAATTCCAGGGAAGTTTAAACCAGAATAAACTGATAAGGATTTAACATTTGAATGCTCTCAAATAATTGGTTAGATTATAATTTATACCTACTCTTGAAATTTTAGCGACAAAAAAATCAATTCATAAAACTCACCTACTTTACAATTAATTAATTATGTTTGTGAACAAGGTGTAAATGAGTTTACCTTCCACCCATGAATGACATAAAAACAATTACGGATGCATTGATTCAATTTCGAAACGAACGCGACTGGGAGCAATTTCACAATGCCAAAGACCTTGCCTTAGCAATCAATATTGAAGCGGGTGAATTGTTAGAATTATATCTCTGGAAAAACGCAGAAGAAGCCAATCTTGATAAGGTGAAAGCTGAGTTAGCAGATGTATTTGCCTATGCTTTTTTATTAGCAGAAAAGTACAATCTCGATGTGAAAGAAATTGTATTAAATAAAATTGCAAGCAATGGTGAAAAATACCCTGTTGATAAAGCCAAAGGTTCGGCAAAAAAATACAGTGAATTGTAATGATCGTTTATCAAAAAACTAAACGCGGTTTTGAAGATGATATTATCAGTGGTGATATTGAAAATATAATTCTTAATTTATATGAAGATAAATTAAACCGCTCTACTGGTAAAAGGGAACAAGATTCTTGGAGAAACTCATTGCATTATATGCACACCGTTTTGAGTGACCCAGAAATTCCCTACAATACAGGTGTTACCATAGAACTTCAAATTCCCCAAACCTCAAAGCGCATAGATTTTATTATCTCGGGTAAAAATGAAACCCAAAATGATAACGTGGTGATTGTTGAACTTAAACAATGGCAATCATCGGAAATGACGGATAAAGATGGTATTGTTAAAACGGCACTTGGTAAGGGTTTACATGAAGCTAGTCACCCATCATATCAAGCTTGGTCATACGCTGCCCTGTTGCAAGATTTTAATGTGACCATTCAAACTGACAAAATTGCATTGCACCCATGTGCTTACCTTCACAACTATATTGAAGATACTGTAATTAGAAATCCGTTCTATCAAAAGTATTTAGATGAAGCACCTGTATTCCTTAAGAAGGACATGTTGCAGTTGCGTCAATTTATAAAAAAGTTTGTAAAGACTGGCGACAATGGGGATATTATGTACCGCATTGATAAGGGTGAAATTCGACCATCGAAAATGCTGTCTGAAAGTCTTGCTAAAATGATAGCGGGCAATCAAGAATTTATTATGATTGATGAGCAAAAGATTGTTTATGAAACAGCCATTGACCTTGCTAAAAGGTCAACATCAAATCATAAAAATGTATTGATTGTGGAGGGTGGACCAGGAACAGGAAAATCAGTTGTTGCAATTAATTTATTAGTCAGCATTACCAATTTAGATAAACTTGTACAATATGTTTCTAAGAATGCAGCACCCCGTGCGGTTTACGCAAGTAAATTAACTAAAACCATTAATAAAACACGTTTCTCAAATTTGTTTAAAGGCTCTGGTGCCTATACAGATACTCCAAAGAATGCATTCGACACCCTAGTGGTAGATGAAGCCCACCGATTAAATGAAAAATCAGGACTCTATTCCAACCTTGGCGAGAATCAGGTAAAAGAAATAATTGCTGCATCAAAATTTTCAATATTCTTTATCGATGAAGACCAACGGGTAACAATGAAGGATATTGGCAATAAAGCTGAGATTAAAAAATGGGCACAATCTGAAGGTGCAACGGTGCATGAGATGGAACTATCTTCTCAGTTTAGATGTGCTGGTTCAGATGGTTATTTGGCTTGGCTAGATCATGTGCTTCAAATACGCGAAACAGCCAACACCAAGCTAAAGGATATTGGTTATGATTTTAGAGTTATTGATTCACCGAATGAATTGCGGGATATTATTTTTGAAAAGAATAAACTTAACAACAAGGCAAGATTAGTTGCAGGCTATTGTTGGGATTGGAAAAGTAAAAATGACAAATATGCCAATGATATTATTCTCCCTGATTTTGATTTTGCAATGAAATGGAATTTAGCGATTGATGGAAGCTTATGGATTCAGATGCCCAATTCTGTGAATGAAATTGGCTGTATACATACCTGCCAAGGTCTAGAGGTAGATTATGTAGGTGTTATTGTAGGTAAGGATTTAGTGGTAAGAAATGGCATTGTATTGGTTGATCCTTCAAAGCGCTCTAAGCAAGACCAAAGCATAAAAGGTTACAAAACACTATTCCAGCAAAACCCTGAGAAAGCCAAACAAATGGCCAGAGCCATAATTAAAAACACCTATAGAACCTTGATGACGCGCGGCATGAAAGGTTGTTATGTTTATTTTGAAGATGAAGAGACTAGAAATTATTTTGCAGGGAGTCTATAGCTAGTTGATAATAATGGATTTTACCTCCCCACCTTACTCCCCATCCTCGTATAAACCTGCCCATCCACCACCACCTCCATTAAAAACAAACCATTGGGCCATTCGCTGATATCAAAAGAGAAAGGAGAGGAGGAAGGGGCTACTAATTCTTTGCGAGTGATGATGTAAAATTTAATGGATGTAATAGCGCTGTTGTTGTTGGATTGTAGGGTTAAGTTATGTGTGCTTGGATTGGGATAGGTTATAAAAGTTAGGGTGGTGTTGTGGAAGTTGTTTTGTTCTTTCGCCAACGTAGGCACTAACCCCATGTTGAACCCCGTCTAGGCGGGTTCAATATCTGCGTTCGTTTGTAACCACCGATTGCATCGGTGGTTATGCATGCTCAACTCCTTCAGAGTTGAGTATTTGGGTTAATTGAAGAAAAGGGTGTGAGAGATTACTGTGTTATATCTGGAGGGGGATGCTTTAATTGAACAATAGCCTTAAAAAATTCTTTGGAGTTTTTAAAGCATTCTCTTTGATACCTTGGGGCGAACGAGATTACTGCGTGATCCGCCTGAGGCGGAGGGCTTTAATTGAACAATAGCTTTAAAAAATTCTAAAGAATTTTTAAAAGATTCTTTTTGATACCTTGGGGCGAACGAGATTACTGCGTGATCTCGTTGGGGGTGGCTTTAATTGAACAATAGCTTTAAAAAATTCTTTAGAATTTTTTAAAGCTATTTATTTTTTCATCTAGTCCCCTTCAAGCACGGGGTGCTTGGGGGCCTATATGTAAAAATAAATAGCCTTCCGCTTTCGCGGAAGGCTATTGTTCAATTAGCGGAGAGTGAGAGATTCGAACTCTCGATACCTTGCGATATACACGCTTTCCAAGCGTGCTCCTTAAGCCACTCGGACAACTCTCCAGATTTACTAATCGCAGATGGGGACTGCAAGTATTGCAGGCCACTTCGTGAGATTAGTTATCATGAACCGTGTAATTTTTGTAATCAAAAATTATTCTGGTTCATCGTATTGTTAAGGGCTGCAAAGATATTTATTTTAAGCCTATTATAAAATTTAAATCCACTTACTTTGTTTAAATGTCACCAAATATACGCTCTCGATATATAATTGTATATTTGCCTCCAGATGGAAACGCAAGGGATACAAATTAATAAGTTTATCAGTTCTACTGGTTTTTGCTCGCGAAGAGAAGCCGATATTTTAGTGGAACAAGAACGGGTAACCATCAATGGTAAACTAGCCAAACCAACCAGCAGAGTAGGGGAGAATGATAAGGTAGCAGTTGATGATGAAATAGTTAAGAACAATAAAACAGAATCACTTTATATTGCCTTTAATAAGCCCAAAGGCATAACCTCTACAACCGACGAGAAAGACCGTTCAAGTATCACTGCTTACATCAATCACAACAAAAGAATTTTCCCTATCGGTCGCCTAGACAAAGACTCAGAAGGTCTGATACTTTTAACCGATGATGGCGATATAGTTAATAAGATTTTAAGAGCTGGTAACGAACACGAAAAGGAATACATCGTTTCCGTTGATAAACCCGTTACGCCTGAATTTGTACTCAAAATGTCCGAAGGGGTTTCTATATTAGATACCGTTACCCAGCCATGTATTGTAAAATCGCTTGGGAGCAAGAAATTTAAGATCATCCTTACTCAGGGCCTAAATAGACAAATAAGACGCATGTGCGAAGCTTTAGGCTATAAAGTAAGTGAGTTAAAAAGGGTTCGTGTCATGCATATTACAATCGGAGATTTGCCGCTTGGCAAATGGCGCAAATTAACGAGCTCTGAAGTGAATAGAATGAATGAGTTTGTAAAAGGGTCGTCAAAAACCCAAAGCAAAGACATTCAAATGGAAGGCGCTGCCCCTAAAGGAAAAAAAGTAAAGTCTCGCGACCATTACAAACACGCCCCGCAATTTAACAGAGAGGATAAGGCTTCTACCAAAAGACCCTCTAAATTTATTCAGCCATTTAAGTCGGGCGACCAGGTATTAAAACCACGCGAGCCTTTTAATTCAAAGCCAAGCGAAGTGAGATATCCTGCAGGTATCGAAAATCAAAAAAACCGATTTTCGAAAGCTGTTGCTAAAAAGAAATACGATGGCGAGGATTTGGGATTTGGTAAGGTGGAAAAGAAATTAGCAACTGGTCGACCATCCAAAGCAAAGGCAAAATATGTAGCACCTGTTCCAAAAGATAAAATTACTTTGAAACAAGAAAAAAACGCACGTTCTAAAGAACATCTTCAGGTGAAAGCCAAACACAGTTCACGCAAAAATTTTAATGCGGGAACAAAAAAGAAAAAAACGGGCAAATAGAAGCTTATTTTATTAAATCTTCTAAGGCTTTTTCGAGTGTTGAATATTCGAACTGAAAGCCATTGTTCAATAAAGTTTCTGGATAGACCCAACGGCTTTTTAAAACCAATTCTGTTTCTGTATTAATAAAACGCGCCCCCATTTGCAACAACCATTTTGGCATTGGCAATCCAAACGGTGAATGCATAGCTTTTCTTAAAGTACGCATAAGTGTTTTGTTTTGAATAGCATTAGGACTCACACAATTTATAGCACCTTTTAATTCTTCATGCTGCATAATAAATTCAATGGTGTTTTTTAGATCTTTAATGTGCAGCCAACTGAACATTTGTCGGCCATTGCCTTGCGATCCGCCTAAGCCAAATCGCACTAAATTTTTTATTGGAATAAAAGCACCGCCTTGGTTGCCTAGTACTATTGCAATTCTTAAAGCTACTTGTCGTGTTTGAGGCAATTCAAATTTGAAGAAAGTTGATTCCCATTGTTTGGCTACGTCAACAGAAAAACCATGGCCAATTATACCTTGAGATTCTGTGTTGGCTCGCTCTTCTTCATGTCTGTATATGGTTGCGGTACTTGAGTTGATCCATAGTTTAGGGGGATTGAAGCAATGCCCGATGGCTTCTCCTAATAATTGTGTGGTGCTTATGCGTGACTTGAAAATTTCTGCTTTATTTTTTGCAGTGTATCTGCAGTCTACAGATTTGCCTGCAAGATTAATGAGTAAATCGGAGTTCTCGAGTGCCAACTGAATACCTCTGCTATCGGTCCAGTTTAAGTGGTTTTTTTGTCTGGAAATAATAATGACTTTATGGCCTTCTTGGGTATATTTATCTTGTAAATATTGACCAATAAATCCGGTCCCGCCAGCGATGATAATTTTTTTCATGGGTTCTTTTTATTTAAATGGTAAAGGACAACGACAAAGTAGTGGGCCAACAGCCATGCAAAAATTTGAATATAGGTACTATTCTTAATGAAGACAATTTTATCAAAATAAATATTGACATTGAGGGTGAAAATTAATAGAGTAGCCATAGCTAATATGAAATAAATTACAAAGTGTTTATTTTTTCTATGCGCAGTTTTTCTAAGTAAAACCAAAGCTGGAATAAACTGCAAAGGACCCAAGAATAGATGTGCTAGTGATAAGCAAAAATGCACGTGGTCAATGTATATGTAACGTTGGGTAATTCCGGAATAAAGATAAACGAGGTCGATGATAATTAGCAGTGCTAATTCGAATTTAAATAAATTTTTCATAACAAGGAAGTAGGATGTTTTTGTTGGTTTTTCATAAGGTACACAACATATAAAAAGAAATGGGCTACAAGGTAGGAGATGATCAATATTGGAGCTAAATAATATTGCAGGTCGGTTATACTATCGGATTTTAAAACGGTGAAGGTAGCTCCGATTAATATAACGGCAAAAATGAGATAGACATACAACCAGGAGTTCATATTGGGTTTTCGTAAAAACAAAATAAGGGCTGTAAGAAATTGCAGAGGGCCAATCACCAATTCGATACAAGCCATGGCTGGGAGGGTATTGCTTTCAAAATTGTCGATTGCAAAATATAGCAATGTAATATTTGCCAAAACTATGAATGTGGCGTGTACTGTAAAAGTTTTGCTGTTCATGAGAATTGTTTGGTTATTTTTAAACGACTTAAATCAAATAACACATAGATGAAATAATGGGCCAAGGCAAAATCGAAAAACATCACGCCAAGATAGACAGAATCATGGTAACTAAAATGAAAATAATTCACATTAATCAGAAGTATGGCAATTGTAAGGATTGCAAGTGCGAGGTATATTAAAAAATGTTGACTCCAGTTTTTAACATTGAAACATAAGAAGATTGCAACACTAAATTGCAATGGTCCAATAAAGAAATTCACCAGGGTTATCAGGTCCGTGCTTCTCACCGACAGGACTTCTGTCAGTGAGAAGATGAATAGCATATCTACAATTGCTAATAACACCAATTCAATATACAAAACAGTTTTCATGGTGTTTTAATTAAACAGTTTTAACAGTCATTTGCATAGCGCGTTGTTCTTTTGATTTTCTTTTGCCTCTAAAGAATAAGTAAAGGTTTAAGAACAACATAATGCCAAGGTAAATAGAGAAACCACCAATTTTCGCACTCAATAATTCTATCATGGTTTGGTAGTTAAATATGTCTTGATTGAAACGCAAAATAAGCAAGGCATACCCGATGTTTAGAAGGTAAAATCCAACTTCGAAGAGTTTGTTTGTAGCATAGGCAATTTCTTGGATCAGGTTCAAAACCTGTGGGGAGAATAATTTAAAATAAGATATTTGCATG
>JAQSCZ010000043.1 GCA_029945665.1 bacterium
CCCACCACGCATAGAAAATTTCAACTGGTCTTCACGCGCAGGCTCGCCCTTCATCCCTGACCAATTAAAATTTTTACGCATGCGTGGACCCAGCCCGCAGACCATGCCTTCGATAAAAGATGTAAAATTTTAGTAGGAAGTAGTTTTATTTAAGGTTTTTTTTAATTCGCACAAATCTTCATCCCTGACCAATTGAAATTTTTGCGGACCGATGGAAATCGGGATGGACCCAGCCCGCAGACCCTGCTTTCGAAAAAGTTGTATATTTTTGGCAGGGAGTGAAAGTCGTTACTATTTTTTTATCTTTACAAGATTGGAGCAAAATAGCAAAATAACTAAATTTAATTGAATATACGTCCTTAACCCGAACTCACGTTAATCATATAAATCATTATTCAAGCACTTCATTTACCGAATGCCTTTTTCTTATTGACTCGCCAATAGGTGTTGGGGTACCATCATCATCTATGCGCACGAAGGTTGTGTTGGTGCTACAAACCAAGGTTTCTTCGCCGCTATATAAACTGTATTTGCGCACCTCTATACTTAAGGTAATAGAAGTATTTCCTAAACCCAACACCTCGCCATAAATCCGAATGTGATTGCCTGATTTTACAGGCTTTTTAAATAACAACTCTCCTACTCTTAATGTTACCATATTGGGCGTATAGCAATATTCTGTTGCAAATGCAGCAGCTGCTTCATCAATCCAAGACATTAAAATACCACCAAACAAATTTCCGTGTATGCCCAGGTCTTTGACCATGCATATTTTTTTACTTATTAATTTCATTTTTATTTTTATATTCTGCGTCATACCAACGATTCTACCTCATTTTTTAAAACATTTGCTAAGTCAGTTTCAATAACTGAACTTGGAATAACTGAATCGATAATAATAGATACACCTTCTATTCTGCTCAGTTTTTGCAAGTGAATAAATTCAATTTCACCTATCAAATAGCCTACTGTATTATTTTGATACGACTCATCGATTGAGCTGAAATACAATCTCAAATTTTCTACTTTATCAACCTCATATTTTAAAAATATTTTCAATGTAAAATCATTATTAAATTTTACACTTTTATTGCTTACCAATTTCTTGTATTCATATTGATAATTATAGCTCAATGCACTAATATCCGACAATACAGCTGATGCGGTAGGATATGCACCAGCACCTTTACCTAAAAAGAACTGATTTTCTGTAAAGACAGTTTCTAATACCACACCATTGTATACATCGTCTACTTGAAAAAGTTTATCTTTCGCTTGCACAAAACGAGGCGCAACAAAGGCTGAGACTGTATTCAAACCAGTTTTAAATGCATGTGCAACCAGTTTTATTTTGTACCCTTTCTCTCGGGCATACTTCAATTCTAAATCACTTATTTTATCAATACCTATATTAAAAATCTCTTCAGGATTCAATACAATTCCAAATGCATGGGCCAATAAAATAAGGAGCTTATACTTGGCATCAAATCCTCCTGTATCTAAAATTGGATTGCTTTCGGCATACCCTTTCTTTTGCGCATCGAGCAAAGCGTCTGCATAAGATATATTATCCTCAGATGTCTTTGTTAAAATATAGTTAGTCGATCCATTCACAATACCTTCTAATGATTCTAACAAATCATTGTCGTAATACTCTTCTAAATTGCGAATAACTGGAATACTGGCGCAAACTGCAGCTTCATAAAGTAAAGGCACCTTGTATTTTTTCTGCAACTCAAGCAACTCAGTAAAATGTTCCGCGATCATCTTTTTATTGGCTGTAACCACAGCCTTCCCTTTCATTAATGCGGTCTTCACTATTTCGAAGGCGGCATCGGCATCATCAATTAATTCAACAATTGTATTGATTGATTCATCATTCAAAAGTTCATCTTTATCGTATGTAAAATATCCGGCATCAATAGGGCGACTTTTATTTTTATCTTTCACACATATCTTATTGATATTGGCTTTTAATCCAGGTGTTTTTAGTAAAACTTCATACAATCCAAAACCCACACAGCCAAATCCGAATAATCCGATATTTATATTTTTTCTGCTCATAATTTTTATTATTTATTTTGTTGTTATTGTTAAATTTTTTGTCACTTTTCCTAGTACACCTTTAAGGTCTTCGATTAAATCATCGGCATCTTCTAAGCCTACCGACAGGCGGATTAAACTATCTGTTACTCCGCTCTGGTAGCGCAACTCGCGGGGTATCGACTTATGGGTCATTTCGCAGGGTAGACAAATTAAACTTTTGAGTCCACCTAAACTTTCAGCCAACTTAAAATACTTTGTACCGCTTACAATTTCTGAGGCAATGGACTTGTCATCAACTTTCAAATCGAAGGATATTATTCCTCCAAAATATTTCATTTGTTGCGTGGCTATTTCATGGTTTTTATCTTGAGGTAAACCGGGGTAATACACATTTTTTACTAAGTCATTCTGCAATAAATATTCTGCTATTTTTTGCGCATTTTCTGAATGTTGTTTAATTCTTAAATTCAGGGTTTCGATACCGCGTATGGCCAACCAACTATCCCATGGTCCGAGTATGGCTCCCGAAGCATTTTGAATAAATTTTATTTTTTCGCCAAGTACGGCCGTATTAGTAACTACAAGTCCTGCAATAATATCGCTGTGTCCGGCCAAATATTTAGTAGCAGAATGAATCACTAAATCGGCTCCTAAATCAATTGGTTTTTGTGCAGCTGGCGATGCAAACGTATTGTCAACACAAAGCAAAGCTCCTACTGCTTTTGCAATTTTAGAAATGGCGGCAATGTCGGCAATTTTAAGTGTAGGATTGGTAGGACTTTCGATCCAAATTAATTTGGTTTGGCTTGATATGGCATTGGCTACATTTTGGGCATCGGTAGCATCGACATACGTGACTTTGATTCCAAATTTTTCGTAGATGTGGGTGAACAATCGGAAGGCACCTCCATAAATATCATCGACTGCTATAATTTCATCGCCCGACTTAAGCAATTTAACCACTGCATCAATGGCTGCAAGTCCACTACCAAAGGCGTAACCATTGGATCCATTTTCGAGGGTAGCAATCAAATCTTCGAGTACTTTTCGAGTTGGATTATTACTGCGAGCGTAATCATAGCCTTTGTGAACACCGGGTGATTCTTGAACAAAGGTTGAAGTTTGATAGATAGGTGTTGAGATTGCTCCTGTTAAAGGATCAACAGGAATACTGTGTAAAATTTTTGTTGCTTCTTTCATTTGATTATTTGGATTTTAAAATTGATTTTTCTGTTCTTGAAAGAAAAAAATTATCCAAATCGAACGAGCGAGAAATTGACCTATTGAAAGAGCAAAAAAAAGCTCTTCCAACAAGTCAGAAGAGCTTTAAATATATTTTACAATACAGTTAATTCTATTATTCTAACTTATCTATCACCGAATATATCGGTGTTGAATTTGGCACCTTCCCCGCTTGTGGCGGGAGGTTGTCAAGACTTCACAGGGTCAATTCCCTCAGTCTTTCTGGATAAGATGATTCTATTTAAGAACGCGGTGCAAATTTAATATTTAAAAAATCACAATTCCAAAATTATTTTCAAAACGCAAAAAACAGGCCTTAAAATTTCCTTGTTCATGGGCTTTAATATTTAATATGAGTTCGGGTTAAGTATATCAATTAAAAATGATGTCTCAAATATTTTAATCCTTTCCATTTTCTTCTCTTTTAGCTGCACTGCGACTTCGTGGTTTGTTTGGACAAAAAAGTAGCAAAACTTAGCCGAAGGCGTTCTCATGAGCTTGCGAATAAAAACCAACATGCATAGAAAATTTCAACTGGTCTTCACGCGCAGGCTCGCCCTTCATCACTGACCA
>JAQSCZ010000044.1 GCA_029945665.1 bacterium
CTAGTAAGCCGTGGTACCAGCCATATGTGCAACCTTCGTAACAGTCATATTAAATTAAGTAAAGGCACCCCAATCAATTATTAATAAAGCGATCTTGAGTCAGCACTATATGGCATTTAAATCAAAAAGAAAAAAATGCTTAAACTTTACCTGTCGTCAATAACTTTTCGAATGAGTTTTTCTCTTGCTAAGTAAACCGCGAAGCAGCCCCGAAGGTAAAAGCTTTTTTATTATAGGTTATGCCAAACTGTTAGGTTTTCGAAACTTAATTCCCTATGGTAATGAGATCGCTTCACTAAGTTCGAAAACCTATCTAATTTGGGTAAAATATAAAAAGCTATAAATTTGAAACAGGATTTCTAATTCTTCAAAATACCCATTTTGCATGGTACAAAAACCCTTACTATGATTTATTAATTGTTTTTTAATGGAATCAATGCTGCTGCGCGGTGCGCATTTAAAAAAAACTAAGTTAGTACCAAGAAACGTTTAATCAACCGCCAATTTTAATTCTACACTCATATAAAAGAAACTTATGCAACTTATAGGGTATAAAAAAGTATGTTTACCATCAATACTGAATAGTCGTCTCCAACAATTTATGATCACTTTTTAACTGGTGCGATTTGTAAAATATACCTTTAAAATTTGGGGGATATAAAATATAATCAATCCTAAAATTAGGCATTGCACCTACATACGTTTTACCCATACCAGTGCCACTTTCAACAAATGCATCCTTTAAGTTTTTAGATAATATTTGATAAGCATAAGACACCGGCGGATCATTAAAATCACCAACCACAAAATAGGGTATTTCTAAAGTGTCAAATTGTTTTTTTAAATCTTGAACTTGCTCAGATCGTTTCGTGTAAGCACTCTTCATTCTAGAAATTATAGTCTTAGATTGGTTCAGTTTTTCGTTGTTGTCGTTGGGTAACTTTTCTACAAACTGAAAATCTTTTTTCTTAAAACGGAACGATTGCAAATGCACATTATAAATGCGGTAAATCTTATTATTTATTGCGACATCGGCATAAATACACATGTTGCCAGTGGTGTGCTTAAACTTAACAATACCCTTGTGTTTCAATTCGTAATTAGAAAAAATTGCAATACCATACCGTCCTTTTTTTCTACCATCATTTAAATTTTCGAAGTAAGAATATTTAAAATGACAGGCTTGTTTTATAGAATCCAGCGTTGTAGTTCCTGATTCTCCAAGATTCAAAAATTCTTGAATACAGAAAATATTAGGTTTTATTTTATTGATCTTTTCTACAGTTTCGGATACATACCATTTCGATTGGTAATAACCAAATAAAGCGGAGTTATAAGAAACAATTTTGAGTGTTTTATTGTCGCTGTCTTCAGTATTTGCGTCTGAATTAAACTGTATGGTATGTTGAATATGGGAGTATCCAATAAGCAATGCTATAGCACTGTACAATGCTCTGCGGTTAAACTGCAGACCCCAGAATAATACAAAAAACAAGTTAATGAGTATAAGAAACGGGAAGGCTAAACCGAGAAAAATAATGGGCCAAAAATCTTTTGGGTTAATGATGGTTGATGCATAAGCGCCCAATAGTAAAACGATGGTTACTAGATTGAATGAGAATATAAATTTTTTTAAAAATTTTATCAAAATAAATTATTCTTGACTGGCTTTGAATAGAATTTCTTTTTCCTGCTTACTCAATTTGTCATAACCATTCTTGGAAATTTTATCTAAAATTATATCAATGTCTTCTTGCGAAGGTTTATAGTTGCCATTGTTTTTACTGTTAATGGACTTATCTTGGTTGTGGTAAGTTTTTACCTTTACCTTAAATTGTCTCTCATCCGGCTTTTGATTGATATTAATATCGGGCAAATTAAAATGAAACTTACCTTGTCGGTATCGGGCAAATAAGAATCCAAAGAGTGCCCCACCAATATGAGCAATATGTCCGCCAGCGTTTCCATTCGCAATAGACACCAAGTCGAGGAATAGGAACAACAGGGCTAACCATACCAATTTTATTTGTATGATGCCAAACAGCGCTAATCTTAAATTGGGGGCATAAGTAGCCGAAGCAAATAAAATAGCCATGATACAACCGCTTGCTCCGACTAAAGTAGAATTGAAATCACTAAAAACTGGGAATAAAATGTTGCTTATCAAATACAATACACCGCCAATTAAGCCTCCCAAAAGATATACGCGCCAAGCGTCGCTTCTTTTGAAAAAATCCATAAAAATATTGCCCGTAAAGTAAAGGATGAGCATATTCGAAAGTAAATGAAAAGGGCCCGAATGCATAAACTGATAGGTGAATAAGGTCCATGGGGCATGCAATAAATGACGTGGACTGGAATTAAGCGCTAAGTAATAATCCGAGAAATGGGATTTTAACTTGAATAAAAATAAGCCTAATTCAAATAGTCCAACTAATAAGAATACCGCAATATTAATAACTATAATCCGAATAAACGGACTACCGTGTTTGAATTGAAATTTAACTTCTTCGATTAGATTCATGGCAAGGTTGTATCTAATATAACACTCCTAGAAGCCTATTTGTTGTATTTGGCTTAAAATATTATTCAAATTTTGTGAGTACCAGCGCGAATGATTTTAACTGCATTTTCAGAATTAAGGGATTGTTTTTGTCGTTTAAGTACCAAATGGTTTCTTCTCCATCTGAAATTTTAATACAATCGATTAATTGTGGGCGATATTTGTTGTCAAAGACTTCTAATTGTTCGTGCCCAGCATAACCGAATCGACTGCTTGTGTATCCGTCAGTTGCAATGTAGGTCATAGAGTCTTTGGCCATTTCAGCAAATTGTTTTTTACTTAACCACACCGTCGATTTGGAACTCAATACATCATAGCCTTTGTTGTCGAAAAAATTCTGTTGTGCAAAGGTCGAGTCAAGGGCCGCTTTGGTAAGCACAACTTTGCCAGAATCCATCGCTGCCGGATTTAAACCACGGTACCATGTGAATCTAATTTCGTTGTTATAGTCGAACGCCGTTGGAGCTACAATAAAGGTGTTACCTCGGATATCGTATGTCAGTTTCGATCCTACATTCACCGGAAGACTTTTGCTTAAATCGGTACAATATTCTGAAATATCAAAGCTGTTATCTTCTGTATTTTCACGAATTTCTTTGGCCACATCACACAGTGATTCTGTTTGTCCAATGCTTTTTAAATATTTAATTTTTAATTTCTTAATGCCAATATCACCAGGGTAGGTGTTGGTTAATGAATCGATATCGGCTTTTACATCGTTCTGGCCCATTTCTAATTTGTAGGTTGCTCGCATGTACATGCAAGTATAGCGGTCTTCTCCGTTAAGTTGCGTTATTAAATTATCGATTGTATTAATGGCTTCTTGTTTTTGGCCTAACTCATATAAACAACGGGCATAGGGCAATTTAAGAATGTTTCGCGAAGCACTGTCTTTCCAATATTTAGTAAAACCAATTTCAAAATAATGAATGGCCTCGTCGTAATTTCCACCGACTGCTGCTACTAAGCCTAAGGAGGCATAGCCTTCGCCTGCGCGACTGGATAGTAGAATTGTTTTGCGACACAATACGCGTTTTAAACTGTCGCTAAAAAACATATAAGTTAGGTGGTTAACCGCAAACTGAGAGTATACTTCAGGTTCGTTCGGATTGTACTTGTATATTAGGTTCAAGTTTTTCCATATTTCTGGGGTGTTATCCGCAAACATGGCCATGTTCGCTCTTAACATAAAGGCATCTTTATTTTTCGGGTCGAGCACCAATATTTTTTTAACTGTGGCCTCACATTCTTTGTCTTTATTCGCTTTGTATTGCTCGTAGGCAACATCTACCAATTTAACAACGGCGGGGCTTGGTTTTTTAATTACGGGTGTACCTGGTTTTGCTGCAACAGTTGTTTTAGGCTTAACTGTTGTTGTGGTCTTCGGCTTGGCAGCAGTTGTCGTTGCCGTTTTTGGCTTGACTGGTGCTTTTGGCTTCGGCGCTTGAGCCATCAGTAAAGCAGGAAGCAGCAACAAAAATAAGCAGGCGTTTTTTATTGGAAAACAAATCGTAAGCGGTAAGTTCATTTTAAATTATTAGATTGGATACTGGGTTAGTGTTTTTTAATACAAGATTATACATTCAAACCTACAAAATATTTTCGCCAAAAAACAGTGTTTGCTTGAATTATTTTATGAAATTAACTATTTATTCGAGTAAAATTAAAAGCGATTGAA
The DNA here is from genome assembly GCA_029945665.1 of bacterium. Lineage (GTDB taxonomy): Bacteria > Bacteroidota > Bacteroidia > NS11-12g > UBA955 > JABMMZ01. Next base: position 4,242 of record JAQSCZ010000044.1, read on the forward strand.
TGCTTGGTATTTATTAAGAGATGATGGTTTGTTCTCTATCTGGTCCAACAGAAATAATATTGATTGGCATTCCCAATGCAGTTTCTATATAGGCAATGTAGGTTAAGAAACTTTTTGGTAATTCGCTTTTGGTGCGGCAAATGGTCAGGTCTTCGGTCCAACCTTTGAATGATTCATAAACAGGCTCAACCGTCTCATTACACAAATCGAAGGGTACATGGGTTGTTAGTTCGCCATTTACTTTATAGCCTGTACAAACCTTTACTTCCTCAAAACCACTTAACACATCGCTCTTCATCATGATTAAATAATTCACACCACTTAACATGATAGCATATTTTAAAGCTACTAAATCGATCCAGCCGCATCTTCTTGGGCGGCCTGTTGTTGCGCCAAATTCATTGCCTTTTTTTCTTAAGTTTTCGCCTATCTCCTCCAGCAATTCTGTTGGAAAAGGACCACTGCCAACACGGGTACAATAGGCTTTAAAAATACCATACACTTGGCCTATTTTTTGAGGGGCAAAACCCAATCCATTTGGAGCGCCACCACTAATGGTATTGCTTGAAGTAACATACGGATAGCTCCCAAAATCGATGTCCAACATGCTGCCTTGCGCACCTTCGGCCAATATTTTTTTACTGCTTATCCAATCGTTTATTAGATATTCGGTGTCAGCCATTTGAAACGTTTTAAGATAATCGCATGCTTCAAAAAATTCAGCTTCTAAAACAGCTAAATCAAAATCTGTAAATCCAAGAAAAGCAATTAAACTTAAATGTTCAGTCTTAATTTTTTCGTATTTGGTTTTAAAATCTTTGGTAGTAATATCGCCTATTCTCAGGCCATTTCTGCCAATTTTATCGCGGTATGTAGGACCAATACCCCTCAGTGTTGAGCCAATTTTACTATCCCCTTTGGAATGTTCGCTTGCGGCATCAAGTAAGCGGTGAGTTGGTAAAATTAGGTGGGCTTTTTTAGAGAAAATTAAATTGGCTCTCACATCGGCTCCTGCTAATTCTACACGCTCTATTTCAGCTTTAATTCTTACGGGATCCACCACAACGCCATTGCCTATGATATTTTTACAGGCATCGTGAAAAATACCAGAAGGAATGGTGTTCAATACATGGGTTTGACCATTGAATTTAAGGGAATGACCAGCATTTGGTCCCCCTTGAAAGCGGGCTACAATATCGTATTTCGGGGTAAGGAAATCGGCAATTTTACCTTTGCCTTCATCGCCCCATTGCAGGCCCAGCACTATATCTATTTTATTCATCTTTATGGATAACTTCTAAATTACAACTTTTGCAAATATTATTTTCATCTACTATGGGATTGCCATAGAGGTGCAAGGAGTGGTGAGACACATTAAAACCCAACAACCCACCCATGGTAGAGTTGATTTGTTGAATGCGTGGATCGCAAAACTCAAGCACTTTATTACAACTTAAACAAATCAAATGATCGTGCTGGCGGAAACCAAAACTTTGTTCATACATGGCAATGTTTTGTCCAAATTGATGGCGTTTCACCAAATTACAATCCAAGAGTAAGTCGAGGGTATTGTATACAGTTGCGCGACTCACATGGTAGTTTCTGTTTTTCATTTGAATGAAGAGGGTATCAACATCGAAATGTTTTTTGTGGGTATAAATTTCATCGAGTATGGCATAGCGCTCAGGAGTTTTACGTTGCTTTTTCTTTTCAAGATAAGCAGTAAAAATTTTCCTGACTTCCATTTTAGTTTCCGATAATTTATCCTCTTTCATTACTTGTGGCAATAAATAAAGGGCAAATTTCGCTAAAAGAAAGGGAATAAGCTAATAGCTTAGAAAGATTGTATTAACAAGTTGTCTTTGTGTATCACTCATTTTGTTATAGAGAGGTCTTGAAATCTTAATTTCGCTTGTAAAAAGAATAATCCCTGAGGCAATCCTAACTATAATATTCAGTGCTAATTTTTAGAAATTTAAGTGTAATTGACCCCTGCCAAAAAAATTTAATGCATCACAAAAGGATCCGAAAATTTGGGATTGGTAATTAAATTACGATCGGTCAGTGTATTTAAGAAACTTATAATGGCTAGCTTTTCACCTTCGTTCATATTGATATTTTTGGCCACACCATTTACTTTGAATTTTTCATCTAAATTGGGATGGTTTTTAATGCCGTGGCTATAGTGATTCAATACATCATCCAGAGTTTTAAAACGGCCATCGTGCATGTAAGGACCCGTTAGAGCTATGTTTCTTAAACTTGGTATTTTAAATTTCCCGCCGCCTCTTCCATTGTCTTTGTAAATATAATCTAATCCAATATTAGCAGTTCCTCTTGGGTCGTTGGGGTCGTTGTTGTTGCCAGTGAAACCGCCACCGCCATAACTGCCCCCTTCAAAATCGGGAGCGGAAAAATTAGATCCAGCATGACATTGTGAACATTTTAAGGCTTCGCTAAAGAATAATTTTTTACCTTCTAATTCCAATGGGGTAAAATTGGCTGGGTCAACTTGCGACGGGTCACCAAGCATGCCGAATGGTCCTTTCATGCCTTCGTCAAATTTGGATTGTTTAGAAAATAAACAATTTACAAAATGAGTCATGGCCAAGGCAATTTTATCTTTTGTAATGGCACTTGATCCAAACGCTTTTTGAAATAACTCGGGGTAGTAAGAGGTTGCGGACAATTTGCTTTCAAGCATTTGATCAGTTTCCATGCCCATCTCTAAATGATTAAACACAGGCATCATAGAAAGTTCCATGGGTGATTTTGCGCGTGAATCCCAAAACATATTGTTGTTGTGCACCGCATTCTGAATTGACATCGAGTTACGAGGTGTAACGCGATCGCTAAAGCCAATACTTGCTGCAACATTATCGGCAAAGCCTAAAGCTTGTTTATGACATGAGCCACATGAAATGGTGTTGTTAATACTTAGTTTAGTGTCGTAAAATAATACACGTCCCAAGGTAACACTTTGATCGCTTACCATGGTCTTCGATTCATCGTGTATAAGTTCAGTGATGTCTATACTTTTTCCGCCATCTTCAACGGTCATGTATTGATAAGGTGTTGCAGGTAAGATGGGTGTTTCGGAGCGGGAAGTAGCATTGGATTGCGACTTTTTACAAGCAGAAAAAATCATCAAGGATGCACTTCCGATGATTAATAAAACTTTGACTGATAGGATGGTTGGATTTTTCATATTCAGAGGGTTGCTTATTTCAAATATAGTTAAATTTAATTAGAAAGGTTAAAATGGGCCATAATATTTATTGGAGGGTCAATCTTAAACGAAGGTCCTCCATTGTCGAGATCAAAACCTAGTCTCAAACTTGATTCAACAGAGAGAGAAAATATGGGATTGATTTTATATTCAACGCCAAAGTGCCAGCCGATACCAAAAAAATATTCATCTTCGAAAGAGGCTGATCGAAAGCGATTAAACCCCGGCGAACGAATATTCAATTGTGCACCAAAACCTTGAAAATAAAGCCATTTAGTGGATAGTGATTTACGGCGGTCGGATTCTATTGAAAGAAAAAGGACTTGGTCGGAATTGTTGCCATCGAGTGACAAGCCAAATCCTGCGCGGAAGCCCCTGTTTTTAGGATTATACCGTCGTAATAAAATGGAAGCATTAGTAGCAGTAATTTTATTTTGATTGAAAGGTACAAATTGGGCCAATAATAAATTGCTATTAAATCCAATGTATTTTTGTTTGACCGGCGTAAATTCTGGCAGTGAATCGTTGCAAGCAGATACAAGTGTTGCGCTAGAAAGCCAAAGTAAGCATGTAAAGAAAAATTCTTTTTTCATAGTGCTTACAGTCGAATAACAAGAAAAATAGAGGAGGGAGCGGAAGGGCTAATGCTTGTTAAATGTCGGTCTTCGAACGTGGTAAAGTTTTCGCCACCATCGCTCGAGAATTTCCTTTGAACATTAATGAAATTAACATAAATATTGCCTTCAGTAAGAATGCTTACGCGTAGCGTTATGTTAAATACAAAACCACAAAATGGACCAGCGCCCCAACCTTTTTGTGAATTAGAAAAGATGGTGGAGTTGTTAATTCCAAAGCCAAAATTAGTGGTCTTGCTTTCATTAATATCGTAATAATAACGGGCATCTATGCCGCCATAAAATTCGAAACGTTTGCTCAGTTTTTTGCGCCATTCAAAACCAATAAGGGGTGCCCAAGAGTTAATGGTGCTTACTTTCGAAGTGCCATTTAAATCTTCGGAGGAGCGATTGACATTGAAATTAATACCGATTCTTAAGGCCATGGTTTTATTCAGGTTGGTAATTTTAAATCCAAATAAAAAGGGGTCTTCAAAAATGGTTTGTTGAATGCCATTGCCAGTAAATCGACTGATGCTATTGGTAACATTCATGAGGATTTCTAAGCTTGATTTTTTGATGGAGGTGCTATCTGCTTTGGCCAAGGGCGACCAAAAGCAAGCAATAAGGAGAAGCAATGAACAAGATTTAAATTGGCTGAGTAAACTCATCATGTAAGATTAATAAACTCAAAAGTAGTTTTTTTATTGTTGAATTGAAAATTAATTTTTTGTTAAGGGGTGGTGTTTTCTTTCTAGGGCGCTAAAGCCACAGATTCACAGAAATGATTTTTTATTTTTTGGTTTATATAAACATACCTGACGGTATGTTTTGGGATCAGCAACCCTAAAGGGTTGGATTTTTAGCCACAGATTCACAGATTTAAAACAGGAGCAAATAGGATTGCTTTGAATATAATCTGTGAATCTGTGGCTAATAGAAATAAAAACATACCTGACGGTATGTTTTAGGGACCGCAACCCTAAAGGGTTGGATTTTTAGCCACAGATTCACAGATTTAAACAGGATTAAATAGGATTGCTCAAAATATAATTTGAGAATCTGTGGCTACTTTTCTTGTGTGACTATTGTTCTTAAAGAATAATCTGTGAATCTGTGGCTACTTTTCTTCTGTGACTATTGTTCTTAAAGAATAATCTGTGAATCTGTGGCCAATAGAAATAAAAACATACCTGACGGTATGTTTTCGGAACCGCAACCCTAAATGGTTGAGTTTTTAGCCCAAACATTTTTACCCAGAAACTACCCTTTGGTTCACATTGCCCGATGAATAAATTAACACAGTTTATTTTACACTCCCAGTAAGGTTTTAGTTCTTCGATTTATTTTGGCATGAAAAACCGCAAAGCGGTCGAAATAACCCTTAAATATTGTTGTGATTTGCTTTCAATTTGTATCTTTGACATATCAATAACAACAAACTTGTAGCGATCTATGTAGAACGCACTGTTGTGATTTGCTTTCAATTTGTATCTTTGACATATCAATAACAACTTTATAAAATTTTACCATTTAAAGATGATTGTTGTGATTTGCTTTCAATTTGTATCTTTGACATATCAATAACAACTTACATCGGTTTTACTATCCTGTGCATTTAGTTGTGATTTGCTTTCAATTTGTATCTTTGACATATCAATAACAACTATAGCAAAAGAATACAAAATGATGTATGAGTTGTGATTTGCTTTCAATTTGTATCTTTGACATATCAATAACAACTTTATAACTTCATCAAAGTCTGTAATTGAGTTGTGATTTGCTTTCAATTTGTATCTTTGACATATCAATAACAACATACCATAAGCAAAACCATTGGTGTTACTGGTTGTAAGGTCAAAAATACAAGTCAAAAATTCTGAATTAAGTCGCGGGTTTTCTTTTGAAACTTGCGACTTTTTTTATTCTAAAACATTTGTAATTGTTGAACGGGTGCATGAGGTTCCTGTTCTTTTTTGCCGAAGAATATTTCCATGTCCCCAAACTGCTTGTCCGTTACACACATAATACCAATATGTCCTTTTTCTGGTAATAGTTTTTTTACGCGCTTAATATGCACCTCGGCATTTTCTTTGCTCGGACAATGACGCAAATAAATGCTGAATTGAAACATGGTAAACCCATCACTCAAAATATCTTTTCTAAAGCGTGAGGCTACTTTTCTCTCGGTAGCCGTTTCCGTAGGCAAATCAAAAAATACCAAAACCCACATGATTCGATAGGCATTTAATCGGTCGTTTTTTATCATTTCGAAACATCATTATCCTTCTAAATTTATTATTTCGGGATACAAAATTTTTCTTTGGGTACCTTCAAAACACTTAACTAAACTGGCGGTGGTTCGCTGCATGGCAATAAGTAATGGGCTTTTTTCGCCATCTAATAATACATCGTGTGTAAATATTTGCAATAAGGTTTGTTTATTATCTTTAGTTATTTCCTCCTGAACCTGGCCTGCTTTTAACATTCGACACACAATGTTGTCGACAATGGGTCTATAGGGTTCCATAATATCATCGGCCAAACAATAGGCATTGTATTTATTTCGATGGTGTATGCCCAAGGTTGCTATTAAGCCACTGCCAACCAAAGCCCTGGCTATACCTGCTCGTATTAATGAATAGCCATAGTTTAATAAATGATTGGGTGGGGTGCCTTCACGATCGCGCAAAAAGGCTTTGTCTTCTCCAAAAATATGTTTCCAATAATAAGCTGCGGCTCTGCCTTCCATATTGTCAGGATCTCCACTGCGCACCTGTTGACTCAATGCCATTAAGTGTAAATGGTTACCTTGGTTTTGCTGTCTCAATATGACGGCTTGGTTACTTATTTTTTGTTCAATGGTTTGCGCCCACAATTGTTTTTTCAAGGGCACACTTGCATTTATTTGGGTTGTATATCTTTCTGCTTGCAGAGTGTTGCCATCTAGGTTTAGCATCAAGCCAGTAGGGTGGTGGCTACTGTCGCAGGTAATAAAAGCGACATTGTTGGCTAATAATTTGGCAATCAAGGCTTGACTGATGGTAATTTGTTGGTGGTCTAAAATCAGTATGCCGATATCCTCTATTGGTATGCTGGTGCTTCGGTCACTTTCATTCAATCCACTCTTTAGTTCGGGTAAGGTAATAACCAATTGCTCATTACTTGTTTTAAGATAAGCAGGGTTTCCGAAATAAAGGGTGCGTTTGATCATTTACCGAATAGTTTTTTTAGTGTGTCAAGAATATTTTTATTCTTTGATTGTCGGTTAATTTTATGTAATTCTTCTACATCGGCTTTATCTTTGGCTCTACCAGTCAACATTTTATTGGTAATTAAGTCATGCAAATGAATAAAATTGCAAACCAGTGAATTTGAAAAATTAAATGAAATACTGTTTTTTTCTGCATCCTCGTATGTCACTCCTGTAATAGCGTTAAATACATCCACTTGCAAGGGAGCAATTCCGATCTTAACAGCAAATGGCTGGCTAAAATCTTCTATATCTTCAATGTATTTTAATAATTCAGTCGGAAAATTCATTTTTTTAAAGGCCACTAAAATATTTTTTTGGTTATTAGTTGATGGTTTTACCCATAGGTCTAAATCGCCAGTGGTTCTGCCATAGCCATGAAAAATGACGGCATACCCGCCTGCAATCATGTACTCAACTTTGCATTTATTAAAAACCTTTAATATATCTTCAAAATTATTAGCGAGTTTCACTGGTATATGGTGGCATTATTTTAAAGATGGGGGCAATGGTTGGCCAGGTATTGTTGGGTAATAAAAAGTCGTTAAAGACTTGTTTTCTCAGTACTTCAATCTGTGTCATTCTTTGCTCATAAGTAAGAGCAGCTCTCGCTTTCGCAACATGTATTTCTTCCTCTTCAAATGATTTAAAAAAAACAATTGATTGCTCGCCGTATATTGCAGTGGGTTCATTTACTTGTAGGCTTTTAGTTATATTTGTTTTTTTTGATTTCATGGGTATTGGTGTGATTTGAATTTGCATTTTTTGTGCCAATTTTTGATTTGCATGTTTAGTAAGAGTGCTAATGGCTTTGATGTGGTTGTTGTTTAATTTAAGGTAAAACGGGTTCGTTTTGTCATTCATAAATTAAACTTTTGTAACATTTCCTACTCTGTCCACTTTTAACTTCCAACAAATTGATTTTATCTGAATTCCATCTAATGAGTTTTGATTTTTAGATTGAGGACTGCCTATACCTATTTCATTTTGAATTGATAGCTTAAGTCCTGACTTTTCTTGCTCCTTATTTGACATATTGAATAATAAATTTGCAATATTTATTGGAGCAAAATTCATAGTAGTTCCACTTCCGTCAGTGAACTTATAAATTCGTGCTATTTGCTCCTTTTTCAAGTTTTTAAAATCAACAAGATTAGCATTTTCTTTTTCTTCATCTGTTGGAACATAAACCAGATCACTTGGGTTTAGTACAAAAATCAATTTGAATTCAGGGTCTTCTGGATATGTTGCTGGGCATGGTGCATAGCCTTGTTTTAAACTTTCAATAGATTCCCTTAAGGTTGGAATATAAAATTTCCTATCAGTTCCTTTTTGATAAAATCCACAAAAAGCGTTACTTCCAGCAGCAGTGACAACATACTTGGTGCTTTTTTGTCCTTCTTCTGATACGGAAAATTTAGTACCCATTGCATCACTTGTTCTAACTTTATAAATAGGATGATGAAATTTTCCATTATTGAGCGTTACAATATTTTTATTTAAGTCATTCACTCCATCTGAAGAAAATGCATTTTCGGTATCAAAATTATTCTTGCCATCATCATTTTTTTTGTAATTATCAAGATGATTTTTTAAGATTCGCTGAATGCCTGTATCTGTAATGGATTCAATAGTTTTGATAATCTTATCAGGTGGTATCTGGGCAAAGGATTCCAATTGATTTCCAAAACGGGTAGCTACAATTTTTTCGTAAACTATTACTGTAGGATATTTGTTGTTAAAATCATCAATAATTTCATTGTTAGATTTGTTTTTAATCTTTTTTAATTTGTCTATTTCTTTTGATAATTCGATGTCAACTAAATCGAATCCTTCATTTATTGCCTTGGCAAAATTGATGGATATAGTTTTATGTTGCAGTTTCACTTTTCCATAAAAAGTGTCTTCGTGAAGACGTTTCCTGACATTGTAATTAACAACCTCTTTTAATCCATCTTGTTTTATTATATTTAGTTTTCCGTCTTCTGGTTTTAAATATTTATTCCAGCGTTGACGAATGACACGGTTTTTTTGTTTGAAACTTGCAATTGTGTTTTCAAGTGCATTTTGAGCAATATCCTTGAATACTTTGCTTTTAGTATCGTTAAACTGATATTCAAATTCATCAATTCCATCTTTTGTTTTTATTTGTGCAGGTGGCAAGAAATACCATTCCTTTTCGTCATTAAAACCTTTTTTCGAATTGGTTAATTGAAACTTAATTCCTTTTCTGGTATTTAGTTTTTCTTCATTATTTTTCTCTTGAGAAGATATATTATTAAGATACTGAACGTGATTTTCAGACGTTAATGCAATTACCAAAGCATCCAAAGCGTGGTGGCGATGGTCAATTCGTTTTGGGTCGAAATTTTTGTTTGCTTCTTCAGGAACGGTATTGATAAAGACTTGATGTCCGTTGATGTCTCGGTAATCTCCAAATAAATTTGAATTTGTTAATTTATTTAATCGTTTAAATCTAGGCGAGATTATTTCATTCCAAGTATCATTTAATTGCCAATGTCTCTTTAAAGTCGTTGTTATTGTTCCATTTGTAGCCAATACGTTTTTTGAACGGAAAGTATCTTCGTCTTTTTCGCGCACAATGTTACTCAATAATTTCATTGCCATTTTAGATATGTATTGGCTGTTGTTCAATTGGCTATTTGTAAACTCTTCAGGTATTTCTTTACTTAATAAAATTTCTCTTTTCCTGCCAGAAAAATTATTCTTTACTAGCTCTTCATATTCACCGATACTGATTACATTAATTTCTCCATCGTGTGCTGCACAAAAAACTTTTTTAGACTTAGCGTTAGAAATAAATCCGTATCCAGTAGAAGCTTTTTTCTCTTTATTAATTTCTGTTTCGCAGATTACTTTGTTGTAAAGTGCATTGAGCGTGATTCGTTCTTGCGGAAATATATGTTCAATCTCATATTTTTTTCGATCGAATAAATCAGATAATTTAATAAACCTTCCCGTATATGGAGACTGATATCTTTGGTCTAACCAAAGTTTGTAACGTTCGAAGTCACTTCTGCTGATTTTAGAAAACTCTTTAGTTGTTATTTCTTTAATTTCCTTTTTGGTTATTATTCCATTCGATAGTTTATACTCTGTATTATCTTTATCATATTCGATTGACGACAATAAGCTTTCTTCTAATATTCTTAATTTCTCCTGCTGAAAAGGTGATTTTTCTTGAAGTGAATTATTTGTACTCTTTAATTCTCTAAGAAGCAATATAATACGGTCATTCGCTTTTCTATTTTCTTTATTTTGTTTGTCGTCTTTTTCTTTTTGTTTATTGTTTTTCCTCATCTCCCGACCTAGTTCAATGTGAATTCTGTCGAACAATTTGTTGTAAATAACTTTTCCAGTTTCATCGCTTACTATTTCCTGTCCGAAATATTTCCAAATGTCTTTTACAACATGTAAAGTTTCTACCAATATTTTTTCTACTGTTGGATTATTCAGGGAATGTTGTCTAAATTCATTTTTAAGATAATTTTCAATATCATAAGGCGATTGCCAAAACTGCACTTCTCCAACTTCCGAATATCGTCCATAAACCAAATAACAAGCACTTGATACCCAAAGACCTTGAAAATCTATTAACTCTCCATTAATTGCTTCTTTGTCTAAAACCTTTTGTTTTACTTCGTGATTTGTTTTTGCTAAAACAGCTTCCACATCTCCTGAATTCCAATATTTTCCAAGCCTCAAAAACGGCAACATTTTTTTTATAGCTTTTTCGGAATACGTGCCATAATCGTTTATGTATCCTCCGAAGGAGCTAAAATTTTTCACCAATTCTGCGTTGTATTCTTTTGGCAATCCCGATTTATCTAATAATCTACTAATGATTTTAGATAAGCCTTTATGAAACTCATCTTTTTTCTTTACCGAGTAGAAGAAATGCCAAAGACTATACTCATTTTCAGGTGTTAAAAAAGTTTTGTAATCAAAGCCTTTAATTCGTTTTGTTCTTAAAATAAAATTATATCTCGTCGGATTACAAGGCTCTTTTTCAGATGCAAAATTCCATTTATAGGCATCTGTGTTAATGACTAAATCTTTATATTTTTTGTTCAGAAAGCCAAGAATATCTTTCTCTGTAACACTTTCTTTATCATTTAGAAAAGCATACAACTCTTCTTTTAATTCACTTGTAAGCAATTGAGAAGTAACATCAACATTAATGTTTATTTGTTCATTGATAACATCTTCTTTCTTAATAACTTTAAGCCTTTTAATAAATTGCCAAAGCCTAAATTCCTGATAAATTGGATTTGCTTTGTGTATTGCTTTTATTGGATTTTTATATTTCTTGTCAGTTTTTTCATCCGTCCGTTCAAAGTTTTCTTTCTCATAATTACAATCAGCAATCAAAGATTTTTTCGATTTCAAATCTCTCTGATATAATAAAATATCTTCTTTAATCAAGTAGTTGAAGTCTAATTCCTTAATCGTTTTCTGATGATTACTGTTGTTAGGGTATAATAGTTGGATTGCCTGCTCGTATAGTTTTATGTTCTTTAATTCCGGATGAAATTTTTCTTGATTTTTATAGATAACGTCTAACTCCTCACGATAATAATCTCTCTCGATAACGGTAATTAAATCAGCTTTAATTTTTTGTTTTGGATTTTGCAGGATGTTATAATACACAAATGAAGCGATGCCTTTTGTATTGTTTTTTGTATTGAAAGAAGTTAAAGAAGTTTCCGTTTTTAGCTTCATTAAAGTCCAGTCCTCTTCTTTCGGAATATTGATATTTCTGCCTTTATCTGTACCTTTTAATATTCTGTTCCCTTTCTCGTCATATCTGGTTTTAATTATGAAGTCTCGTTTGGTATCTTCCCATTTTGGGGTAAACTTACTTTGTTGTTCCTTTATCCAACCAGTTTCAAGTTCAACTTCAAAAACAAAATTCTCTTTTCTTTTTTGTCCCGTGTTACGAACATCCGTAATTAAAAACTCACGTATTTCATTAATAATATATTCAGTTTTTTTATCATCAATTGTGCCTTCGTCATCATATTTTGAAACAATTTCCACTTCCTTTAAATCTCCAATTTCTGTAATAGGGATTTTGGTTTCTTCTTTATATTTGAAAAGCTCTATCGATTCATTATTATTGTCAACCAAAATAATTTCGTAGGCATCTTCATTTTCAATCTTATGAATAGTTTGAACTTTCCCTACAAACGCATCAGTTAATTCCCCCTCTTTTTGCACTTTTTCATCTTGTCCAATTACTTTTTCATATCCTCTTTTTTGATTAAAACTTAATGTAATCCAAGCCAATTGCTCTTTGGTGAGCTTAAATTCTTTATCTGTCACTGCTTTATGCCTTAAATAATACAAAGTCCAATCGTATGGAATTTGGGATTGATTACCATTTTTTTTCTCATAAAACATTTCAGGATATTGTTTCCTAAAATCATTTTCCATTTGATTATAAGCATCTTTAAATAAAAATTGAAGCTTACCATTATTATCTTTATAGTAGGCTAATTTTTCCTCAACACCTTTTTTAAATTTCCCACTACGTTTTCCTTTGCTATTTTCAAATGTAATTGATAATTTGTAATGCTCAGGAAGTGAATTAAGTAGGTTTAAAATGCAGTGAAGTCGATCTCTTCTTAATAAATATCTTTCATTGAGCTTTCTTGGGGAACGTTTTGTTGTTCTCACGGCAGCGGCACTTTCTGTTTTGCTGCCACTTTCAAAATTTGCGATTTCTGCGGCATCCATCGTTAAAATGCGAGAACCGAGGCCTACAATTTTAACTGTTTTATTGTTGTTATCAATTTCTACCAATGCCCATCCAATAGAATTAGTTCCCAAATCCAAACCTAAAATTGTTTTTTTCATATTAATTATTTTTTACTACCTTTGTCTTATTGAAAGCAAATCACAATAAGGATTATTCCGTTGTGAAAACATTCAAGGCGGGGCAACTCGTCTTTTTTTATGCTTCAAACTTTTCCTCTATTATCTTTCGCCTAACAAAAGCTCCGAAATCTAAATAATAAAAACCAAATAAAAAAGTATATTTCTACTTATTTTATATTGGACATTAAGTATATAGCATTTCAATTTAATTAAAAGTTAGACTAAGATTTGATACGGTTTTTGTTTATGAAATTGCATATAAGGTATCAAGCAGCATAAAGTATTGTTTCATATTAAACTACCATTGACAAACTATAATTTCAATTTACCATTAACCAATTACATCCGAAAATATAATCTGTGAATCTATTGAACTTAATTTATTTCAAAGGTATCAATGCTGCTTTGCGGTGTGGCTAAGGTTTTTCAGTGTCCATTGTTCTCAATAATAATCTGTGAATCTGTGGCTACTTTTCTTCTGTGTCCATTGTTCTTAAAGAATAATCTGTGAATCTGTGGCTAAGGTTTTTCTGTGTCCATTGTTCTCAAAAATAATCTGTGAATCTGTGGCTACTTTTCTTCTGTGACTATTGTTTTCATAAACCACAAAGCACAGCTTCGGGACAAAACATCTACCTATACCAATTCCTTCCAAGTGCCCTTCTCCAAATTGTATTTTAGGGTAGAAGGGAGGGCAGCAAGCCAATAGGAACTCAACTCGGTGGCAAAGCTGGGTTGCATATAACAATTAACAGTGCAACCTTCGCATTTTTCGTGTTTGCCCTCTAATTGTATAAGCTTCTGAACTTTTTTACTGTTCCATAAATCGTACAAATTATTGCCAATGGGCAATTCTTCAATACCCAAGTGATAACAAGGCAACATCAATTTATTCTCTGGCGAAATAACAATCGTGGTGCTTGCCGCATTGCATACAGGTTTCTCAATATGATTGCCTCCATTCTTGCGCAATTCAATAAACCCTTTGTTGATATAAACCAATTTTTTCTTGCCCCATGCTGCTAATTCATCTAGTTTTTCGGTTGGTATTGCGCTGCCTACACCGTTGTATTCGAATACCGGATTCAATATCAACATCATTTTATTTGGTAAACTTAGTTGACTATATACAATTTCTATTTCATGCATGTTGTGCTCAAAAACAGTAAAGATGATATCTGGTTTTTCGCCCAACGATTTGGCCACTTCAATTGATTCTATAAACTTATCGAACAGCGCCACCCCTCTGCTTTTGTTATGGGTTTCGGCATCGGGCGAATCGAGGGAGAAGTGCAACATGTCTACCAGGCCTTTGAGCTTGTGCGCTAATTTCGGATACAGCAATGCGTTGGTGGTTACAGTAGTTATAAATCCGAGGTCCTTGGCCATTTTTAATAGATTGGGCAATTCACGATGTAACAAGGGTTCGCCTCCGGTAAAGTCAATGACATTAACACCCAGTCGTTTTAAGTCTTTGAGATTTTGTAAAGCATTTTCTTGGGTAACATAAGGCGAAGGTTTTTCCCAAATATCACAAAAACTGCATTTGGCATTGCAGCGATACGTCACGTAATAATTACACAACACAGGGTGGTGCACCAGTTTTAATAAATCGTGTCGACGTAAAAAATCAAACATTAGTAACCTCCTTCATATTTGCGAATGAACCATTCAAATGCCAGTAAAAATAACAATAAAAAGAAAACCCATTTTAAATTGATTAATTCATCGGTCTTTTTTTCTAAATAAGAAACAGAGGTAATGCTTGTATTCTTTTTGATATTTTGCAAAGCCACATCTAATGCTGAGGCCTTATAAAAGTAGCCGTTGTTTTTATTAGCCATTTGACGCATTATACCAAAATCTGCTGTGGTGTTTAAGAGCTCTGTTTGTAAATGTGTAACAAGTATTTGTCCGTTTAATTTATCCGGGATACCCTCAGCACTTGCTTTGTATTGATAAATGCCTGCAGGTAAAGATCCAATGTCGAGCTGATAGGATTTATTAAAAGGACTAAAAGTATAACGAAAAGTTTTCCCCTCTCGATTGCTTAATTCAATTTTAACGTCAACTTGGTTGACTAGTTCATAGCTGCTATTGTATAACTCAGCATTAAATCGCACCGACTCATCTTCTTCATACACATTTTTTGAAGGGTGAACTCTGAACTTTCTTTTATCGTCTTTTACAGCCAAATATTGAATGGTTTTACTTACCATTTCATTGGTGGCTATGTGGTTATCATTGTTGTAATAGTCGGCCATGCGCCATTTCCAAAAGCCTTCGCCAAATAACAATGCTGTCTTCTCGCCGTTTTGATTCACCATGGCCCATAGTGGAAGTTTAGTATTTACGGCTCCAATTTTTTGATAGGCCAGAACTTCGGCATTGTCAGATGCGGCGTAACTGCCATAAGGCACTACCAATGGTGGCAGCTCAGCCAAAGTTTCTATCGTTTTAGGTTCTAGAACAAATGTATTGAAATTGGTATTGTATTGTGCCTGACTTTCGTTCATTCGCCCTTGGTTATTATAGATTTTGGCTACGGCCGAAACTGTTGGCAATAAATCGATGGCAGTTTGATTGCCTAGGATGCACCAAATTGGAATTTTGGCTGTTCTGATAGTATTAATAATAGCAGTTGCATTGTTAGCACGAGAAGGTAATTGATGCAAAATAACAACGCTGTATTTTGAAATTTCACCCACACGAACTTCTGAAATAGGAACCGAAACAATGTCGTAATTCGTATTGGCCTTGATGGCTTCTTTCAATGCACCAATATCGGGATGAGGTCCGTTATAGGTCAATAATATTTTTTCTCTGCCGTCTATTACTTCAATAAAAACATCTTTCCTGTTATTCACTTTCGATACCTCGCCATCTATAACAGACATGGTCACAATAATGTGTTTAGTGCCTGGCTGGTCGGCCATTGCCGAAATGCTCAAGTGTTGAAAAAAATCAGCTTGGTTAAAATCAATGGTTTTATTCAACAGGGTTTTGCCATCAATTGAAACTGTTAAAAGAGAATTTTTATTGGCGCATGCATAAGCTGATAAATTAATATCAATCGGAAATTCATTGCCTAAATAAGCAATTGCATTCACGTTTACTTCTTTTAAAATAATATCTTTTTTAATGCTTGTGTCGCCCATACCAATGGCATACAAAGTAGCTTTGTTGTCGAGCGTTTTATACAAAGGATTGTTCCCTTTATTGTATATGCCATCAGTTGCCAATACCACCGCTCCAATGTTTTGTTTTGCGTAAGTATTATTTATGTAATCATATACTTGTCCGATATTACTTCGCTTTTCATTAAAATAAATACTATCTGTTGGTTTTATTTGACTGCCAAAACGCACATATTGCACGTCGTAATCACTTCCTAAAATCGATTTTGCATTTTGCCATGTTTTTAAAAATTCAGTGCGATAAATGGTTGAGTCCTTATTTAGTAAAACCGATTGCGAATTGTCCATAGCCATGATAACAATGGGTTTTTGGACTTGACTACTTTTTTGAACCAAGAGTGGCGATAGGAGGAAAAAACTCAAAATACTAACACATAAAAATCGGACAATTGCAGTTAGTTTGTAGGAAAAAGCGGCCCATTTGGATTGGTAAAGCAGATAGGTATACACAGCACCTGTTAAAAAACACAGACCGATAAACCACCAAGGATAAGAAATAAGCAATTGCATGAATTGCAAATTTAAAGATTTATTCCTTATTTTATTGGTGCGTAGTTAAATTAATTGTCTTGAATACCAGTAAGATGCACTTGTTGTGCACTTGTTTTTTTTTTAATTGAATTATACATACATTCGTAAGAAATAATAAAATACTATGATCAAATTTACTACGCATTTTAAAAGCATTTTAACAGTTTTTTCGCTTTTTTGCTTGCTAGGTTTCAGTCAGGCAAATGCTGTCTGTGTGATAACAGGGCCTGCTAATGTCTGCGAAAACACGACTTCGATGTATTCTGTTTCACCAACTGGTAATTATACCTATCAGTGGAATGCAACAGGGGGAGGCACTGTTATTGGCGCTGGGTCAACAATTACGGTTGCTTGGGGAGCTGTTGGCAGTGCGACTGTAACTGTCATTGTGCGCGATTCATTATTCAATGTCGTATGCACTGGTATCAAGAATGTAACGATCAATCCAATACCAAAGCCAGTCATTACGCCTTCTTATGTAACGGGCTGTGATGGCGGAAAAGGAAGTCAAAAAAGAGATGATGATTGTTTTACAGCTTGCGATTCTACGACCATAACCTATACAACCCCTTATCATGCGGGTAGTACTTACACCTGGACTGTTGGTGGTGCTGCAAATTATACAACGAATTCAAACAGTGTTACGGTCTTTTGGACGGGTATAGGTTCGGGTACAATCACAGTTAAGGATTCAAATAGTTTTGGTTGTGTGGGGATCAAGCAAATATGTATTAAAATTGTCGGCAAACCGGTGGCATCATTCTATACGTTACCAGGTTTAACAGGTCTAGTGGTGAATGCTTGTAGATTGCAAAACATTCAATTTGTTAATACGTCTACTGCAGGCGCAGGGTCGCCGTTGGCAACCTATAGCTGGTATTTTGGCGATGGAGGAACCGATTTTCAAACAGCGCCTTCGAATGGTAACACCTCGCATGCCTATGCATCAAGTGGTAATTATCAAGTAATGCTGATAACCGAAAACGAATGTGGTTGTAAGGATACTGCTTATATTAATGTAGTAGTGTCAACGGATGTTGGACCCAATATTTATTGTATAAGCACTGTGTGCCCAGGTACTGTTTCAACATACCATACCAATGCACAATGTGGCAATTGGTTGTGGTCTGTCTCTGGCGGCATTATGCAATCATCGCCAACTGATTCTACTTGCACTGTTCAATGGGGCAACACTGGCCCAGGTAGTATTACTTTAAGCGTTAATTGCCCTGGATATTGCAATGCGCCAACAACGGTTTTTGTTCCAATTATTTCTAACAATGCAACAATAAGCGGCCCTTCGCTGGTTTGTTTATATGATTGTTATACCTATCACATCAGTTGCGATATTCCAATTGATAGTATCCGTTGGAATTTTCCAGCTGGAGTAAGCGTTAATTCCGATTCTATCAACGTACACGAAGTCAATATATGTTTTAATAATCCCAATATTTCGGGAAATATTACCGCTACTTATTTTCACAATACCAATGGCAGCACAGTTAATTTGAATTGTGGTGGATTTGCTGTTAAGCCAGTAGCTGTTAAACCAAAAATGACTATCACTGGTCAAACTGTTTATTGTGAAAATAAAGTTTTTGCATTTTCATTGTCGCCACCATCTGCGGCTAGTATTTATTGGACCATTGCCACGCCAGGTGGTGCAGTATTAACTTCGGCTACAATGCCTGCTAATACAGCTTATTCAGGTGTTTGTAATTTCGGAACAGGTAACTTTGTAGTTACTGCCACTAATCTTTCGGGTTTTTATTGCAACAGTCCACAAACATATTTTATAAAAGTAAATCCAACACCATTGCCGCCCGATACGATTATCGGTACTTTGTATGTTTGTCCAAACAATGCTTATACTTATACAGCGATACCCACCTCCTCTAATTTAGCAATTGCATGGCAGGTTACCAATGGTTCGCCTATTCAAGGCATTGGTAATACAATAAGTGTTACATGGGGGCCAACAGGACCCTATTCTATACAAGCTTTTCAAATAGATGCTGTAACAGGATGTAAATCTGCTGCGACTTCTATTGCCATCAATAGTTTGTTGCCAATGGCTCCTACTGCAATTACCGGACCGACAACAGTATGCGCCAATTCTACAAATATTGCTTACAGTACAACCAGTATTGGCGACGATTTTGTTTGGAGCATCAATTCACCATTGGCTGGTAGTATTATTTCTGGCAATCATACCAATGCGGTTAATGTGCAATGGAATAATTACATTGGCACAGCTTGGTTGGTTGTAAAAAGAATGGTTTGCAATACCTTCAGAAAAGATTCTATATTAATAACCATCGGTGCGCCGCCAACACCTGTTATAACGGCCCCAACAACAGTGTGTCAAGGTTCTACTATGTCTGCTAGTAGCGCAGGTGCTGCTTCGTATGCATGGAATTTTGGGGATGGTTTTACAGGCTCAGGTTCGCCAGTGCCACATATTTATAATTCGCCAGGTAATTTCGTCATTACTTTAGTAGCTACTTATGGAGGGTCATGCCCAGGTAGTTCAACGGTTACTAAACCGATTTCAGTTTTACCAAAACCGAATGTTACTATTTCAACTCCCGATCCCAACCAATTTTGTTCAGCACCTGTCTCCACTACCATGTGGGTGGCAGCGCCTGCAATTGGTACAACCTATGTTTGGTCGCCTTCTGCAACAACGGGTACCAGTTATACAGCCACTGCTACAGGAACCTATTATGTTGTTGGAACAAACAGTTATGGTTGTAAGGATACAAGCAATAGTATTTCTGTTTCGATTATTACTTGTACCACCTGCTCACCAGGTCCTTATACTTTAACGTATAATAGAAAACGCCAGGGTTGTAATAAAGATAGTTTTATTGCCGTTACATCAGCTGGTATTATTAATTTGAATTGGAATTTTGATGATCCATACAATCCTTCTACTGCCTCGGGAACGCCCGTTACACATACGTTTACTGAACCCGGTTATTACCGTGTTAAATTATGTGCCGATGTGCCAGATGCAGCCGGAACAGGTTATTGTAATGTGTGTATGTTTAAAGTGGATACCATTAAATACATACCGGATTTCTTCGACTCAACCTATTGTACCAATACCTCCGATTCTGTTAAAGTGAAATTTGTTAATACCACAAAAATATTAGCGGGCTATCCTGCACCGACTTATAGCTGGTTGATAATGCCAGGCGCTTATACAAGCACATTGAAAAGTCCAATAAAAAATTTAGCTGCAGGTACTTATTCCGTAACCTTAACAGTGAATGGTGTTTGTACAAAAACAAAAACCATTGTTATTCCTGCTTTGCCCAAAGCAAAGTTTACGGTCGTCGATTCGGTATGTGTTGGTAAACCAATTGTATTTACCAATATAAGCACGGGTGCTTCATTTTCTAATAGTTGGAAATTTGGCGATGGTGCTACCTCGCTTATATTTAGTCCGCTTAGGACTTACACCTTGGCAGGCAATTACAACGTCGTTCTGTCAATTGTAAATGCATTGGGTTGTAAAGATACCTTCAAGAAAACAGTCACCGTATTGCCAAATACTTTAACGGGTGCCATTGTTGCCGGTGGACCGCGCAGGTTCTGCGAAGGAGATAGCGTTAAATTAACTTGCAATGCCAGCGGTGGTTATCCTGCCTACAGTTATTTGTGGAATACCACCCAAACAACAAATGTTATTTATGCCAAACAAACAGGTAATTTTTCAGTCGATTTAACTGATACCAAAGGTTGTTTCTATAAAACACCCACTATTTCGGTCATGGTAAAAGCTAAACCTCGACCAAAAATTATTGGAGATAAAAAATTGTGTCAAAATTCTCAAAACTTTTTCTATGTTAATTATCCGAATGTTTCGGGTGCTGTGATAGATTGGATTGTGGATGGGTCATTGTATGCTACTGGAAGCAGCAGTATTCCTTACTATGCGGCTGTGTTAGGTAACCATACCATTGTAGTTAATATTCAAAGTCCTGATACATGCTATGGCTCAGATACCTTAAAAATTAAAATATTCCCTAATCCAAATGTTTCCATTATCGCATCGCCAGTATTGTGTGCAGGCCTAAATAATTTATTAGTTGCAACTTCTACTTCAACCAATTTAATTGGCTACCAATGGAGCACCGGTCAAACCAATGACAGCATTTACGCAGGAATACCTAAAACATATTCAGTTACCGCTATCGACTCTAACGGATGCAAAGCACAAGCCTTTACGCAAATTAATCCGCTACCAGATTTGTGTGGATTGATGATAGGCTGTTACGAAATATGTGATACAGTTACAAAATTGGTATGGTATGCCCCTCCTGGTTATGCCACTTATCAGTGGTCTTTCAATGGCGTTCCTATTCCATGGGCCACGAGCGATACCATTCATTTGCAATTGTATAAAAACGGGTCCTATACTGTAAAAATTACAACTGGTGCCGGCTGTACCATTACCTCTGAACCGATTGATATTACGTTTGTAAAATGTGGAGGTTGTAAATTCAATGCCTCACTCAATATTGTATGCGGACCAGTATCCGTTAATGGAAATCAAACGTATCAATTAACCTTCAATATTAATAACAGTTTAGGCGCAGGTGCCAATATTAATATTTCTTCTAGTGCCGGTCCGGTTACTGCCATATCTCCTCCAGTTCTAGCAGCAGGTATGAATACGGTAACGGCTACTTTCGAAGATACACCTCCAGTGAATGTGCTGACATGTTTCAATATTGTAATTTTCAATGAACAAAAAAGATGTGATACAACCATTTGCCGCGACTTGCCTAATTGTAACAACAAAGACTGTAAATTAACTACCAAATTAAAAAGTATTAAATGTGCTGGTACCAATGGCAGTGGCAATCCAACCTACTCTATGTGTATTGATGTAGTTTGGGGCGGAAGCAACGGTTCTACCTTAACCTTAACAACGGCCTCGGGTAGTTTTGTTCCAAATCCAGTAACCATTAATAATGGTACGCAAACCTTGTGTTATACTTATACTGATTTACCACCTGCGAATAGTTTCATTACACTAATTAGCAATGTATATGACCCAGTGGCTGGCAAAGTTTGTAAGGATTCAATTAAGTTTGAATACAAGCCTTGTACCGACAGTTGCAATATTGGGGTTTATGGTGAATGTGCGCATTGTTTAGAAAAAATAAAAGGACAATGGACTTATGATATCGACTTAACCGTTTATAATCCTTTTGGTAATAATGCCCTAGTTACTATTTTGCCAATTGTCGCAGGAACCTTTAGTGCTATCACTCCTAATCCTGTAGCACCGGGTATGCAAACTATCACAACAGTATTTACTGATGTTGCACCTTCTAATAATATCATCTGTTTCAAAATATTATTGACCGATGTTGTAACAGAAAAATCGTGTTGGAAGGATATATGTATTGCCTTGCCTCCTTGTGATTCTAATGCTTCTGTATTGTATAATATCGAAGAATCTTTCACCATGGTGATGTATCCGAATCCAACATCTGGAACTACTAAATTGAGTTATCAATTCTTGCATCCTTCCAACGATATGCAAATTGTGATTACCGATTTAAATGGTAAATTATTAAGCACTATTATTCCAGAAGATTTTGCAGGCGAAACCACCATTAATACCAGCGAATGGGAACAGGGTGTTTACTTTGTGAAAATCAGAAAAGATGGTCGCGATATAGGCACCAGTAAATTGGTAATTGTAAGGTAACTAATGCTTAATCAATAGCCTCCTTCGACACCCCGATAACAATCGGGGCAGTGAATCAAAATTAAAATAAAAAGGCCCCTGATAAAATAATCAGGGGCTTTTTTATTGATGTGATTTGTATATTTGTATGATGCGTAACCTATTTGTTATATTATTTATTTTTTTATTCGACCATATCAAGGTGTTTAGTGAGGCAACAAATTGGAGCAAAAGTATTGAACTTTTATCTTGTAAAAAAGTTAAGGATAGTTCAAGGATGACCATTTATTCTAAATCGGATTTCTTGGAGTAATAGACATTTTTAATGCTATTTTTAAGACGCAAGCTTCTAATAGACA
>JAQSCZ010000045.1 GCA_029945665.1 bacterium
GTAACCAAAGATATATTTGTACTTGGTTGCACAATTGGATTGAGGTTTTCCGACATCATGAGTCTTCGCCCCCAAAATCTCGAATACCTTAATGGGCGGTATTATATTGTTACTAAATCAAAAAAACTAATACCACTACCCGTATAAAATTGCCGGATTATGCAATGGCTATATTAAAAAAGTATAAAAAAAAGCAAACTACGCTTATACCCGTCATATCGCTTAATCAATTTAACAAAAATATAAAACGAATAGGCGAGTTGGCAGGGTGGACCCAAATAGTAGGAAAGGAACGCAGCAAAAGAGGGAAAAGAAAAGAGATTAAAAAGGCCAATGGAAAGGCTTATCGTTTTTGTGATTTGCTTTCCAGCCATGTAATGCGCAGAACCGCTATTACAACACTGCTTATACTCGGAATGCCAGAGCCGTTAGTGAAAAAAGTAAGTGGTCATGCTCCCAATAGTAAAGAATTTTATAAGTATGTAAAATACTCCGATTCTTTTTTGGATTTTAGATGGGCAATATAAATTTATAGCTATCTAGTTGGGTATATTTTCTTCCTAGTTAAACTAATTTATTTCTTGCAATTAATTTTTTCTTAATGGGTTAAATTAGATTCCCGAAATTAGTCAACCTAGTTGTCTATTTTATTGTTTATGTCTGAACCAAGTGAGTTGGCGTTTTGCATAATTGCGGGTATGTTGCTTTATTTTGTCAATCACCTGTTCTCTTGTTACCTCTCCTCTAAAATAAGGCCACCACTCCGAATACCCAACAGTTTGCAAAGCATTTAAATGTTGCAAATGTTCCATAGCCTTTGCTTCGGCTTCTAGTCCAGCAGCAATCATTTGGTCGACCCTTTGGTTAATGCGCGTATATAATATTTCCCGTGACATCTCTAATTGAATGTATTCTGTTTCAAAGGTCTGCTCAAAGTTTGGTAAATTGGATGCAGCTGGTGCCTCTGATTTTTCGATTTCAATGGCCCGAATTAAACGTTGTGGATTTTGTATATCCATGCTTTCATATTTAGATGGATTTAAATTTTTCAATTGAAATTGCAAGCCAAGCAATCCCTCTGAATTATAAATTGTTTGCAGTTCTTCCCTTAAAGCATCGTTTCTATCTGGCAATATATCCAAACCGTTTATCAGTGCGTTAATGTATAAACCAGTGCCACCGCATATAATTAAAGTATCATGTGTCAGAAATAATTGGTTGATAAGCTCTCTCGCTTCTTTGGCGTATCTGCCTGCATTGTAATGATCGTGTATGCTAACATGGTCGATGAAATAATGTTTCACCTTGGCCAACTGTTCCGCATCTGGTTTGGCAACACCTATTCCCAGCTCACTGTATACTTGTCGTGAGTCGGCCGAAATAATGGGAGACTTATTTAGCAAGGCCAATCCAATGGCATGCGCTGTTTTGCCAACCGCTGTTGGTCCTGTAATTACAATTAATTTTTTAAGGATTTTCAATGAAAATTAATTTTTCAGTGCTTCTACTTTGTAAACTAAATTATTGGTTTCGCCCTGCCAAGGCATGGCTTTAATTTTTTGATGGTAATATAATTTTACTTGACGACCTTCGAGTGTTTGTAGGGCTAAAATTGCCTCTTCACAATCGCTCGTTACACTAAAGTTCCACATATTAGCGGTCAACCCAAGGACATTGGTGTTTAAGATGCCAGCATTCAGGTCTCCTTCATAAGTTTTAAAAACATATCCCTTTTTAGAAAATTTCAATAATATGCCACTTCTGCTACCTTCGCTGTATGTGTAACTGCATATTGCATAATACAACATAAACGAAACAACAAGCATAACAGAAAACCATAAACTGAATTTTTTCATGCTTCAAATTTAAGATGTCCGTGTTATATTTTTAAATATTTATGTGAATATCAGTTTTATGAGGTTAATCATCGAATCGTTTATAACAAAAGTTGGACATCTATTAAAAAAAATTGTAGGTTTGAACCTTTATATTATCAAATGAACCATTCAGAATATTTAGAGCAAAACAAAGACCGTTTTCTTAACGAGTTATTGGAAATATTGCGCATTCCTTCTGTCAGTGCCGACAGCAAGTATGCCGAAGATGTTAAACGCACTGCTGCTTTTGTGGCCGATAAGTTAAAGGCTGCAGGTGCAGATAATGTTGAAATTTGCCCCACAGCAGGTCACCCTATTGTCTATGGCGAAAAATTTGTAGATGCCGCTTTGCCTACCATTTTAGTTTACGGTCACTATGATGTGCAGCCTGCAGATCCAGTTGAATTGTGGCATTCACCACCTTTCGAACCAATCATTAAAAAAACGGAAGAGCATCCTGAAGGTGCAATATATGCAAGAGGAGCTTGTGACGATAAAGGTCAAATGTACATGCATTTGAAAGCATTCGAAAGTATGATGAACACAGGTTCTTTAACCTGTAATGTTAAATTTATGATAGAAGGTGAAGAAGAAGTTGGTTCGGCCAATTTAGGCACTTTCATCAAAGCGAACAAAGCAAAACTTAAAGCAGATGTTGTTTTAGTGAGTGATACCAGTATGATTGCTAATGATACTCCAAGCATCGATGTAGGCTTGCGTGGCTTAGCATACATGGAGGTAGAAGTGGTAGGACCAAACAGGGATTTGCACAGTGGTGTTTATGGTGGAGCAGTAGCCAATCCTGCAACCATACTATGTCAAATGATTGCTGCGATGCACGATGAAAATAATCATATTACCATTCCTGGTTTTTATGATGATGTTATCACAGTAAGTGATGCAGACAGAGCAGAAATGGCAAAAGCGCCTTTTAGCGAAGAAGCTTATAAAAAAGATTTAGGCATTGCCGAAACATGGGGAGAAAAAGGATATTCAACCGTCGAGAGAACCAGTATCCGTCCAACTTTAGAGGTGAATGGTATTTGGGGTGGTTATATAGGCGAAGGGTCTAAAACAGTTTTGCCAAGTAAAGCCAACGCTAAAATAAGTATGCGTTTAGTGCCTGGTCAAAGTTCAGAAAAGATATCTGATTTGTTCAAAGCTTATTTTGAAAAAGCGGCTCCTGCAAATGTTAAGGTTAAAGTAACTGCGCATCATGGTGGCGAGCCAGTGCTTACCCCAACAGATAGTATTGAATTTAAAGCAGCGTCTATGGCGATGGAGCATACATTTGGAAAGAAACCAATTCCAACCAGAGGTGGTGGTAGTATTCCTATCATTGCATTATTCGAAGCCGAATTGGGGATTAAATCTGTTTTAATGGGATTCGGTTTAGACAGCGATGCCTTACATTCACCAAATGAAAAATATGGTTTATTCAATTACTACAAAGGCATTGAAACTATTCCTTATTTTTATCAGTATTACGCTGAATTGAATAAGAAGTAAAATATATTTTAACGTGAGTTCGCGTTGAGGAAGTATTTAAAACTAAATTGCAAATAAAAATCGGATTTTAAGGTGAGCGTGTGGGCTGGGTCCATCCCGATTTCCAGCGGGACGTAAAAATTTCAATTGGTCAGGGATGAAGGGCGAGTCTGAGCGAGAAGACCAATTGAAATTTTCTATGCCTGGCAGGCTTTTATTCGCAAGCTCATGAGATTGCCTTCGGCTAAGTTTTGCTACTTTTTTGTCCAAACAAACCACGAAGTTGCAGCGAAACTAAAAGTAGGAGAATAATGAATATGATTAAAATATTTGATATATTATACTGAATTGATTTCCTTAATCTGAACTCAAATTAAATTTATATTCATAAAAAAACCTCTGAAATTATTCAGCGGTTTTTTTGGTATCAGCAGTTTCTAAATTAATGCGCTGCTTCCATTTCAATAGTATCAACATCGATATTTTGTTTCTTTAAAATACCTTTTACGAGTATGGCAAATAAGGTTAAATAGCCGAAACAAACCACCGCAACGATATATGATTGATGGATGCCAATCAAATCAGATAATTTTCCTTGAATGGGTGGAATTATACCACCACCTAATATCATCATTACTAAGAATGCTGAACCTTGCGAGGTATACTTACCCAATCCTAACAATGATAAACTAAAAATAGCTGGCCACATAATACTGCAAGCCAAACCTCCAGAAAGGAATGCGTAGATAGCTATGGTTCCACTAGTACTTAGGCCAATTAACATCGCAATAACGCCTAAGGCTCCAAATACCATTAAGGTGCGCGCTGGTTTATCCTTGCTAAAATAAAAAGCTGCTATTTGAATAAGTACACAAACAAAATAAAAATAAAGTCGGGTCATATTTTTACCTGATAGTGAATTTACCCCTATAATAACAGCAAAAGCAATTAATGGAACAAATACCAATGCCAGAGTTTTTATTAAACCTTTTAAGTTAAAAACACTGATTGCACCAGCCCAGCGACCAATCATTAAGCTGCCCCAATACATAGAAACATAAGGTGCGATTTCTGAAGATTGTAATTTGCCAAACGCTTCTAGTTTGAGCAGTTCGCCAAGGTTCGATCCTATGGCAACCTCAACGCCCACGTAGGTAAAAATGGCTAACATCCCCAAAATAAGTTGAGGGTATTGCATTGCGCCCCAGCCTTCTTGCTTTTTCCGCGATAGCGTGTAAGCTATTATTAAACCTCCAACAACTACTATTAAGGCGCCAAGTAACCAACCCATGCGGTAGTTTTCTAGTCCTAGTTTAGTTTCCTTGATGTGTAATTCTGTGGTGGCAATTAAATTTTCATTGTGATAAATAGGCGCATCTTTTTTGAAAGTTTCAACTTTTTTAGTAAGCTCAACAATTTCAATTGCTTCAGCACTTTTGTAACTTCGAAAAACCGGGGTAAACATGGCACCTAATAGCACAGTCATAACACACAAAGTAATAAGTGCTTTATTAGCTGATTCCATAGGCTCAGTTGTTTTTCCTGCAGGCACTTTTTTTGAAAAAAAGAACATGGCCGCAGCAGCAACGAATAAAAGTCCTACGGCGATGTAGAGATAGATTACCTTATTTAATTCAAGTAATTTTATTTGTTCATCGGTTATGCTCGTTGCTGTGCCAAATAAAGCCAAAGCAACAATAATAGGTCCAATGGTGGTTCCGAAAGAATTAATACCTCCTCCAAGATTGACACGGCTGGCGCCTGTTTTCGGGTCGCCTAATAAAATAGCAAAAGGATTGGCTGCAGTTTGTTGCAACGAAAAACCCAAGGCCACAATAAATAAGCCTATTAACATACCCATGTATAAATTCGCTTGTACAGCAACTATCATGGCACCGGCACCTAAAGCAGAGAATAACAAACCATAGACGATACTGCGTTTGTAACCCCAATTGCCAATGATGTCATTGCCACGCATGATGCCTAAAATAAAAAGGAGCAGGGCACCGATATAATAGGCTGTATAAAAGGCAAAATCTACCAATTGCGATTGAAATTGATCGAGAGAAAAATAGGTTTTACAAAAAGGGATGAAAATACTATTACCCGCTGCTATAAAGCCCCAAAAGAAGAAGACTGTAATGAGAGTGTAAAGGGCGGGATAATTTGTTTTGGTCATTTTGAGAGGGTTAATATGAAAGGGTGATTATTTGAGTTATTGTTTGAAATAGTGATTTTAAATGAATCTTTGGATAGGTATTGGGTTAGTAAAGAATCTAATGAAGGGTTTGATTTGGTTTAATTACTAACAAAATAAATTTTAAAAGTCTTTTTTTTTTCGATATATTTGCCAAACATAATTATAAGATATTATATGAAAAAATTAATTTATTCTACACTAGGGCTGATGATTACGGCTTCTATGATTTTAATGGGTTGCGGCGGCGGTAGCGGCGGCGGCGGATCAACTCCTGAAACTCCAAAACCAACCATTACTTTTTTAAACACTGCGGGTTATATTTCAACCAATGTTAGCCGTTTAAATACAGGTGCAACTGCAAACTTATTGTTTGGCATGGTTGTAACAAGTACAATTGATTTAAAATCGATTACTGTTACAAGAAATTACGAAGGTTCTGGTGAAGTTGTTATTTTAACTAAAAACGTTCCTAGCAATTCTAAAAATTTCCAAATTGACGTTATGGATACTTTAAATGCTGCTTTGAAAGGTAAATATGTTTATTCATTTAAAGCTACTGATAATGATGCAACAACTAATTCTAATTCATTAGAAATTACTGCTACAGGTGCTTTACTTGAAGTAGCTGACCAAAAAATATACAATAATTTTGGTACAGGCTTTGGTGGTTATGATTTAATCAACGGAGAAAATATTTCTAACGCAGATGCTTCAAACGTTGCAAGAAGAGATATCAGAGATAATTCTTCTAGTTCAGTTATTTCAAAATCATGGACTTCAAGCAATGGTACTACCTTTATCAAAGATCCTCCGACAATCACTTGGGATCAAATGGATTCTGAAGCTAAATTAAAATCCGCTTTCGACCTTAATGCTGGTTCTGCTTCTGCTAACGTAACAGGTTTAGACGGCGTTACTGGTACTTTGATTCTTGCAAAAGTAACCAGAGCATCTTCTACAAGATACTTTATGATTAGAGTTACGGGCATTGTTGATGCTGCTGGAGCAAACGGCGACTATGTTTTGTTTGATTACAAATTCTAAAAAATTCTTTTAAAATTCTAAAGCCGACCCTTAAAAGTCGGCTTTTTTTATGCAACTTTGCGAGTAATGAAAAAGATTGGTGTTTTTACTTCTGGAGGTGATGCCCCAGGCATGAATGCGTGTATTAGAGCAGTAGTGCGTTCTGCAGCTTATCATCAAGTAGAGGTTGTAGGAATTAAGCGAGGCTACCAAGGGATGATAGATGATGAGTTTATGCCTTTGCAAAAATCGGATGTTGCCAATATTATACAACATGGCGGAACAATGCTGAAAACAGCAAGAAGTAAAGATTTTATGACCTTCGAGGGTCGCCAAAAAGCCTACAATAATATTGTAAAACATGGGATAGAAGGTTTGGTGTGCATTGGTGGTAACGGAACCTATACTGGTGCTGGTTTATTTTATCAGGAATTCGGTATACCAAGTATTGGCGCCCCAGGTACAATCGATAATGATTTATATGGTACCGATTTTACAATTGGTTTTGATACAGCTGTGAATACCGCTTTGGATGCCATTGATAAAATTAGAGACACTGCCGATGCTCATAACAGAGTTTTCTTTATCGAGGTAATGGGAAGAGATAGCGGTTTCATAGCGCTGAATTCGGGAATATCTGGCGGTGCCGAGGGTATTTTATTGCCAGAAGTGATGAATGATTTTGAAACATTGAAATTACATTTTTCAAACGATCAACGGAGAGCAAAAGAATTTAGTATTATCATTGTTGCCGAAGGCGAAACAGAGGGTAATACCTATCAATTAGCAGAAAAATTTAAAGAAAATTTCCCTGAATGTGATTTGCGCGTAACTGTGCTTGGTCATGTGCAACGAGGCGGCCGACCAACAGCCAACGACAGAATACTAGCAAGTTTTTTAGGCAACGCTGCCGTTGAACAGTTAATTGCTGGTAAAACCAACTTATGTGTTGGAATGGTTAATCATAAATTGGCCTTGGTAACCTATAAAGAAGCCATTGAAAGTAAAAAAACAATCGATGCCTCACTTTGGCATCTATCTCAAGTTCTAAGTTATTAAATGTTACTAAAACTAAGCATATCAAATTTCGCAATTATTAAGCACATGGTATTCGAACCAACAAAAGGTTTGAATATTATCACTGGTGAAACTGGTTCAGGAAAATCTATTGTGATGGATGCACTTTCATTAATACTTGGTAACCGGGCTGATATTAAAACCAAAGGCGAGGACAACAATAAATGCATAGTCGAAGGCGTATTTAAATTAAGTCGTGCCAAATACCAAAGTTTGTTCGAATCTTTGGAGCTCGATTTTGAAGAAGAAACCATTATTCGCAGAGAAATTAACGACCATGGTAAATCGCGCAGCTTTGTTAACGATACACCCGTTAATTTGCAACAAATACGAGCGATTACCCAAAACTTAATAAACATTCACTCTCAGCATGAAAATACACAATTAACCGATCGGGAATTTCAATTTAACTTATTAGATAATTATGCAGGAATTTCTTCAGAAGTGAATGGTTTTAAAATTGATTTTATTGCCTTTAAAAATAGAACGGCATATTTAAGGACATGTGAGCAAAAACAACAGGCTTGGCTAAAAGAGAAGGACTATCTGAATTATTTGTTAAATGAATTTGAACAAATAAATCTCCAAATAAATGAAGAACAAGATTTAGAGTCTGAACTCAATTTATTAAGTAATGCGGAGGCCATTTCTCAAGTATCGGATGCAATGGTGCAACTAATTACTGACAACGACTTATCCATTGTTGATTCTTTGAGCCAATTAAAGACGCAATTAAAAGCAATTGTAAACGTCAGCAGTTTATCAAAGGAATTATACGATAGAATAGAATCTTCGATTATTGAATTAAAAGATATTGCAGGAGAGGCAGATAATTTGAAACAATCTGCAATGCCTGATGGCGCTCGCCTTGAAGAGGTGAATAATCGTTTGCAGACAATTCAGAATTTAAAGCGAAAGCATGGTATATTAGAATTTGAAAATTTGCTTAAAGAACAATCGATTATATCCGATAAACTATTAACCATAGGTAATATTGACTATGAAATTGAAACTATAAAAGTTGAATTAGCAGCCAGAGAAAGTGAATTGGAGAATCGAGCAAATAAAATACATGGTTCCCGAATTAAAGCGGCTAATAAGATAGAGGGAGAAGTAAAGTCCATTTTAAAGAATCTCGAAATGCCTAAGGCAGAAATCAAATTTGAACTTAGTAATAAGGCGCAATTTGATGAATTTGGAAAAACAGAATTGGTTGTTATGTTTAGTGCCAACGTAGGTATGCCTTTGCAGCCATTAAACAAGGTAGCCTCTGGTGGAGAATTAAGCAGGTTAGCCTTAAGCTTTAGAAGCATTGAGGCGGGGAATACGGATTTGAGTACATTGATATTTGATGAGATAGATACTGGTGTTTCCGGGAAGGTTGCCGATACAATTGGGACACTATTTGAACAATTGTCACAAAAACATCAAATAATAGCCATTACACATTTGCCGCAAGTGGCTGGTTATGGTCAATCCCACTTTATGATTGGTAAACGAGAAGAACAGAATAAGACCGTTTCTTATTTAAAGTATTTAAATAAAAACGATAGGGTAGATGAACTAGCTAAAATGTTAAGTGGAAATGTGGCCACAGATATTGCACGTAAAAATGCGCTAGAGTTATTAAAAACTGGTTCATTAGACTAGAAACAATAGCTTTCAAATTTGGTTTAAAATAAAAAATGGGCATTTTGCAATGCCCATCCGTCTGCTGTATGTTAGACTATTCTATTATTTGCATAATAGCTTTATTTTGTTGTTTTTCATTAGGTCAAAGCATGCGTATCAATGCTTGATAATGAAAAAGTGAATCGTCTTATTTAAAACAGCTATCACAGCTTTAAGTAAAAAGTAAAGAAGTCTGCGAACTGTTTTACTTTCCAAAATAATCTCCGATAAATGCAAAAGACTAAGTATTTAATACTAGTTTTTAAATTGAGTAAAAAAACTTAGTTTTCATGCCGCAATGATAGAATTATAATATTTATTTTAAAAATACAATACTTAATTAAGTTAATTAATTATTCAAAGTATTGATATTCAGACCTAAAAAATTCTTCAAATCGTAAGGTTTTTAAGAAATAATGGCGCTCTGAGCAAGTCCAACAAGCTTTTCTAATGTTTTTTGATTTAGCTATACAAAACTTTATTATTTAACATAATTGACATTTGTTAATTTTTTATCAAGTTTATGGTCAATATTTTTAAAAAAACTAAGTATAAATACTCATTTTTAGATGCATTTTTTGTGTAAATAAATTGTAATTAACTGTTATTCAATATGTAATCAATTTATTCGATTTTAAGAAATCCTTCCTGTAAATAAAACGCGTTTAATTTTATCACTATTTAAGTACTATGTATTCTAATTTTCCCGAATTTTAACAACTGGAGGAAGAAGAGCGCTTGCTGCGTTAAATAACGCTTTTAAATTTATCAAAGTAAAAACACTTATAGCCGATTATTCGAATTACTATTTAATAGTGTATTAGTGGGCCTTCGGGCTCTTTTTATAGCTTGAATGATGGACTTGTTTTTATCCATTTTTTTTAAATTGTTTTTTAATATACAACTGCAATTTAAAGCTGTAAAATATCAAATTTTTAAGTGTTTATTGAAAATAAATCAAAATTTATAGACTTGAAATACAATTGATTATGGGTATTTTTAGATTTTATCTTAACAATGGTTTGTAACTTCGCTAAAAGGTTATAAGTTTGAGTATAAGGTATTGATAATCATGAGTATATATACTTACTAAGTTAAAATACTCATCAAATCCTGCCTCATAAAAAATATTTAATGATATAGAATAACCACATTTAGACAAAAGAGAACGTAAACACAACACTACACTTTAAAACTAAAACTATGGAAAACACAACATTGGTCTACAAACTTACAAACCTAAGAACAGGAAACGTCAAGATTTCTGCTCGGTTACAAATTTAAGAACACACTCTGTCTATTACCGTGTATTAATCTTATCATAAAAAACTAAACAAGGGAATAATAGTAATTAAACTTAAAAACTAAAAATTAAACTAAAAACTAAAACTTGAACTAAACTAAAACGATGGAGCACATTTCCATTTTTTATTATTATTCCCCTTGTTTTGTTTTCGGCTCAATTCCAACCGAAAACAATAATTAGAAAATCAACATTAACAACATACAAATTATGAAACTATCAATTCTAAATTACTATTATGCTGTCATCATTCTATTGGTAATATCAATGGTGCAATTGGTTTGCCTGCCGGCTTAAAGCCCACCTAAAAAGTCATATTCGATTATTTTAAACTATAAAACTGCCTTGGCCAATTGCCAGGGCTTTTTTTTAGATATTAAACAAGCCCTTGGCCTTTAGCATACACTCAGCATACTCATTCTCAGGTATTGAGTCGTAGGTAATGGCGCCACCAACTTGAAAAGATACCATGCCATTTTTTTTTTCTTCGAGCATTGTTCTTATTAAAACATTAAAATCAAAATTGCCATTAGGCATTTTATATCCCAAGCATCCACTATAGATTCCTCGCGATTTTGTTTCATATTTTAAAATGTTCTTCATGACTTCAATTTTAGGAGCGCCTGTCATGCTACCCATGGGAAAAAGGGCTTCAAAAATCGATTTAAAACAACTGTTTGCTTCCAACTGACCTTCAACTGTAGAGATCATTTGATTAACCAGTGCAAAGGGGTAAATTTGGCATAGTTCTTTTACTTTAATAGAACCTGTTTGACAAACATGTGCCAAATCATTTCTTACTAAATCAACAATCATAACATTCTCCGCAATCTCTTTGGCATCATTTTGCAGCAGTGCCATCTGTTTTTTATTTGCATCCCCATCCAACCTTTTATTTGTGCCCTTAATGGGTTGAGAAATTAATATTTGGTCATTTTTGTAGATAAATCTCTCAGGGCTGGTGCAGAGTATCGTATAGTGATGAGTCTTTACATAAGCAGCAAATGGAGTCGGTGATTTTTTATTAAGTGCAATAAATGTTGCCAATGGTTGAGATAATACGCCTTGTTGAATGAATTTTTGACAATAATTAATTTCATAAAAGTCGCCTTCTATAATTTGCGATTTAATTAAATCAACATTTTTTAAATAAGTAGATTTAGGGGTACAAGGTTTAAATTGAAAATGATTGTTATGCGGAAGCGGTAGTTGAGATGAAACACCATCTAATTTTTCTAAATAGACTTTGAAAAGATCGGCACTAATTCCATTGTTGATGATTTCCAAGGTCTGTCCGTTACGCCCAATACTGATGATTAATTCAGGGATGTAAAATCCGTTTTCCTCATCGCTTAGTGTTTCATGGGTATTAAATTTTAAGTTGGCATCATATCCCAAATATCCCATTACCCAGCGTGTTTCATTTGCTATTTTCGCTGTAATAGTTTGAAAATCTCCGCTTATCTTTTCAATGCAACCATAGCCAGCCAAACATTCAAATCTATCGTAATTCAAAGGTGATTTTATGCCATTAGAATCGTAATAATTACAAACATCAAATAGCTCGGTGAAATTTAATAATCGCTGTTTGGTATCTACCAAACTCACAATTGGTATGAGGATACTATTGGCCATTCGCAAAATGTTCTAAAATGGCGTTGGCTGTTTTTTCAGAAACCACTTCTAATAATCTAACCTTATCTGCTTCCTTAATCTTTTTCACCGATTTAAAGTGCGACAAAAGCGTGTTGGCTGTTACGGCACCTATGCCATCTATTTCTTCCAAACTAGTAATTGTAAAATGCTTGCTTCGTCTATTTCGGTGATGTGTTATTCCAAAGCGATGGGCTTCATCCCGCATCTGTTGAATAATGCGCAATGTTTCCGATTTCTTATCTAAGTAAAGAGGCAAGGGGTCGTTAGGATAAAATAATTCTTCAAGTCTTTTGGCAATTCCAATAACAGGTACTTTACCATACAAATTTAGGCTTCTTAAGGCCTCTACAGCCGCACTTAATTGCCCTTTGCCACCGTCAATTACGATTAGATCGGGGAGTGGTTGATTTTCGTTCACCATGCGACTATATCTGCGCGTTACAACTTCGGTCATGGTTGCAAAATCATCAGGACCAATCACCGTTTTTACATTAAAATGTCGGTAATCATTTTTACTTGGCTTGGCATCTTTAAAAACAACACAAGCCGACACTGGATGTGTGCCTTGGATATTCGAATTATCAAAACATTCAATGTGCTTAGGTGGCACGGTTAGTCTTAAATCCGTCATCATCGTATTTAAAATACGGTCGGTCTTTAACCCTGGATCTAGTTTATCTGCAGCTTGTTGCTTTTCGTGTTTTAAATACAAAGCATTCTTCATGCTCAAGTCTAACAACTTTTTCTTGTCGCCACTTACTGGCACAGTGATATGGAAAGCTATATCGATGCCCAATTCAAAAGGCAGAATCAATTCTTCTGTTTCAGTATATTGTGTGTTGCGAATTTCTGCAATGGCTTGCAGCAGCAGTTCTTCGTCCGATTCGTCAATTTTCTTTTTATATTCTAAATTATGTGTTTGTATAATCATCCCATTCACAACCCTCAGATAATTAATATAGGCCGCGGTTGGTGTGCTAACGATGCCATATACATCAACATTGCTTATTTTATTGTTAACGATTGTTGACTTAGCTTGGTATTTCTCTAGTAAATCAAGTTTCTCTTTATAAATTTGGGCGTCTTCGAACTGAAGTAATTCAGCAGCTTCCGTCATTTTTAGTTTAAAATGTTTTTTTGCTTCCGATAAATTGCCTTTTAAAATATGTTTAATATTGGCAATTGTTTGGTTATAATCTTCGAGGGTTTGCAAACCTTGGCAAGGACCTTTGCAATTTCCAATTTGATATTCTAAGCAGAGTTTAACTTTTTTATCTCGAATGTTTTTTTCAGATAAATCGTAGTTGCAATTGCGCGTAGGGTATAGTTTTTTAGCAAAATCTAATACCAAATACATCAGTTTTCCATTGCTATAAGGTCCAAAATATTCACTGCCATCTTTAATTGGATTGCGCATGGCATAAACTTTCGAAAAACGCTCCTTTGAAATCTTAATTAATGGGTACGACTTGTCATCCTTTAAGCTGATGTTGTACTTAGGTAAAAACTCTTTGATAAGACTATTTTCGAGCAATAATGCATCGTATTCCGAATCGACTACGGTGTATTGAATGTCTTTTATCTTTGTAACTAATACAGCTGTTTTGCGATTGTCATGTACTTTGTTAAAATAGGAATTTACGCGCTTTTTAAGACTTTTAGCTTTGCCAATGTATATTATTGCACCTACCTCATCAAAATATTTATAGACACCAGGTTGATCAGGTAAATTGGATAGTAGTATTTTTAAATCTTTTGTTGCGCCCATTCAAAGAGTCAAAATTAAAGGAAAGGTTAAATAGTTTTTGTTATTTTTTCAACGCTTCTGCTAATGTTTCAACTTCCTCCTGTCTGCGGGTGAAAACAGATTCAGATTCCACACATAATTTCAAGGTGTTTTGAGCCAGACTATTCAACGACAATATTTCTTTTTTAGCCTGATTAAAATAAACTTTGAAAACAACTTTATCGTAATCCTTCTCCTTTGCCGATTCTTTGAGCGTTTTAATTTGGATAAAAAGTTCTTCAGTTTGTTTTACAATGGCCGTATATTGCTTTGCGGTGTTCAGATACAACCTATCCAATGCCCTGTATTCTTCAAACAGTCGTTTCATCTCTTCATCTGGTTCAATTGCTTTTTCTTCCATTTTAATTGAACAAAATTGTAAATTATGCTCAATTACTTCGCTCCGTTCTTCAATATCCGCTAAATCCACTTTGTCTAGTAAAGTTTTTATTCCCAATAATCTATCATTGAGTGTATCCAAATATTGAAGCTCTACCTGCGTTTCATAATCGGGCTTTGGCGCATTGCAAGCGCAATAAAAGCAAGATAAAATAAATAAATATGGGAAAAGTTTGAACATCTGCACAAATTTCAGCAATTTCGTGACATTTTACACCATTAAAATATTAAGTGTTATTAAAAGCTGACTTTAAGCGGGTAAGAGAAATTGTCTTTCTAAAGGATGTACTTAGTTTGTCCTTATCGGCGGTGGGTGGCCCCGAAATGCATATTCCCGTATTTTTGAAAAAGCTTGTCGAAGAAAAAAAATACATAACTGAAACTGATTTATTGGAGCTTAATAGTTTGTGTCAAATTTTGCCTGGACCTTCTACAACGCAAACCTTAACAGCAATTGCTTATAAAATGGGTGGACCCAGATTGGCCTTTATCTCTTTGTTGATTTGGATTATGCCAGCTGCAATTCTGATGACATTTTTTGCCATTTCTACAAATTATGTAAGTCCGCATTACTTTAGATACATTGGGCCTATGGCTTTGGGCTTTGTGTTGATGGCAGCTATAAAGATGACCGGTTTAATGAAAAAATCTGGCATTGCGATTTTCTTGGCCGTTGTGGCTTGTCTGCTATCAGTTGTGTTTCACTCGCCCATTACCTTTCCAGTTCTCCTTGTTTTCGGGGCTTTTATGACTGTTAATTTTGGTAAAAAAGATTTTATCCCGAATGATAAGCCATTAATTAATATCAAGTGGGCGAATTTGTCTCTTATGATTTTGATCCTAATAAGTGCCGCTTTAATAGGAGCCATTACAAAAAAAACCTTCCCGCAATTGTCCGAACCTGTTAGATTATTTGAAAATACATACAGAATGGGAACCATGGTATTTGGTGGTGGCAATGTGTTGTATTCAATGATACTGACAGAATTTGTTGAGTTCAAGCAAAAACAATACCTGACATTGGAAGAGTTTAATACTGGCTTAGGTTTGTTACAAGCAGTGCCTGGACCTACATTCACCATGGCAACTTTTGCGAATGGTATCGCAATGAAAAAAATGGGCTATGGCATTTTTGGTCAGCTTTTAGGCTGTGGCATCGGTACGATTGCTATATTTTTACCTGGTACATTGTTAATATTTTTTGTTTATCCATTGTGGAATCAAATCAAACTTTATCCCATTGTTTATCGCTCTTTGGATGGCATTATTGCAGTAGCCATTGGTTTGGTTTGGGCAGCTGCTGTCTTCATGGCCATGCCTTATTTTAAACAATTTGTTTTTCAAAGCTACACCCTCGGAATTAATTTAACAGAAACGCTAATTGTTTTGATTTTTACTATTGTATATTTGCGTTATATAAAATTACCAACATTTATACTGGTTAGTGTAACTATTTTGGCTGGGATTTTGTTATAATTGTAATCTAACATGAAAAAGTTATTATTCGGTCTTCTTGTATTAGTAAGCGCTGGTTTAAATGCACAAACTGGCAAAGACAGCAATCTAATTCAATTCTCTGGTATTTTAGTTAATGCAGATAGTCTTTATCCAGTGCCATTTGCCAATATTTCTGTAATAGGAAAACCATACGGTACCTATTCAAGTCTCGATGGTTATTTTTCTTTTGTTGCCCGCAAAGGTGATACCATTGCATTCTCTCATGTAGAATTTAAAACTTCATATTATATAATTCCTGATAGTTTAAAAGGGTTTAAGTATTCCATGGTAAAGGTAATGACCCAGGATACCTTTTATTTGCCTGGGCAAAGAGTAATGCCTATGCCTAACCGAGCGACCTTCGACTATGCCTTTGTTACCAAAGGAATTCCCGATGATGATTTTGAACGTGCGAAGAATAACTTGGAATTAGAAGCCATGAAGGAACGCGCCTATAAAATGGATAACGATGCGTCAGAAGCATACAGGGCTGTTTTGAGAAATCAAATGCAAAGATCTTACTATGCTGGGGGACAAATACCGCCAATGAATATTCTAAATCCATTTGCTTGGGCCCAGTTTTTTGAGGCATGGAAACGCGGTGATTTTAAAACTAAAAAGAAACGTTAATATTTTATTATCTACCCTTTCAACATTCCTCCAAACACGAATGTTGAAATCCATTTACACATTTTTATTTTACTTATTTAGCTTTCTATTATTCTTTTTATACAATTGCCTCTAAAAAAGGAAGGGTTCATTAAATCTCATTAGACATTTAACAAACCCAATCTTTGAATTGTATAGTATTGTTTTTTATCTGGTATAGATAATTTTCTTAGTTACTTTCCCCGCACTGGTTTCTATTTCGAAGAGATAGGTACCTGCCGATAGCTCTGTCTTCTCGAAGTCGAATACAAATTCATGGGCGCCATGTGACATGTTGGGTTGCGTAATACTTTGTATTAATTTACCATTGATATCATACACATTGTACTTGATAAAACCTTCTTTTGCAAGCTCGAAATGCAGCACCACTTGTTTACTTGTAGGATTAGGATAAATGCTGAGTTGATCGTTGTTGATTGCAATGGTTTGAATACCGCTTGTTAATTGTATTTGTTGTATAGAGGTATCTAGGCAATTGTTGCTATCTTTTACCACCAATTGAACTGTATAAGCTTTGATGGTAGCGTAAGTATGGCGTTGTTTCAAACTGTCGCCAGTGGCGCCATCTCCAAAATTCCAAGCATACGTTTTGTAGGATTTATTGTTCGCAGTGAATTCTCTAATAACTTGGTTCCAATCTTTGGTTGTAAAGGCTGCACTAGGTCGACCGTAAACAGTCATGAATTGAGCTGCCGTATCTTTACAGTTATTACTACTTGAAGCTATCAATTGCACTTTATAATTTCCTAAGCTGCTGTATTGATGCGTTGGGTTAGTATTTATTGAGTTAGTATTGTCGCCAAAACTCCATGAACTGCTTAACGGCCCAGAACCAATGTTGCTGTTGTTTGTAAATATGAAATTATTCGGATGTAAACATTGCGCACTGTCATTCGCAGAGAAGCTTACTTTAGGTTGCTCGAAAATATTTACTGTTTGACTCGCGGTATCTCTACAACCATTGGGGTGGGTAGTAATTAAACTTACAGGATAGGTGCCATAAATCGCATAACTGTGTGCGTCGTTTGCACTATTTGAGGATGAACCATCTCCATAACTCCAATCGTAAGTGCTTCCGGTTGGTTGACTATTATTGCCAAATTGTATAACATTGCCGCGCTCGCATTGGTTGTTGTTTACTATGCTAAAATTAGCTGTAGGATTAGGTAAAATTGTGATATACTTGCTCATGGTATCTTCGCAACCAGCTTTTACACGAGCGGTCAATACAATTTTATAGGTACCAGCATTCGCATATTTGTAGTTGAAATTGTTAGCTAAACTGCTTTGACTGTTGCCTAAGTCAAAACTTCTTGTATATGTTTTAATAGAAATACTGCTGTCTGAGATGAACATTTCATTTGATTTTAGACAATTATTCAAAGTTGCAACTGTTAGCTTTGCTATTGGTTTGTTGAATACCTCAATGTTCTTTTTAAAAGTATCGCGACAACCGAAGTTGGAGGAAGAAACCAAAGAAGTATTGTAATTACCTGAATTTAAATATATTTTGTTTGTGCTTGCAAAGCTGTTAGAATTTGTGCCATCACCAAAATACCAAATATTGGTGTAAGTACCGGAAGGTATGCTGCTACTGTTGGTAAAAGTAAACAGATTGATCGGTTGACATTGACTGCTGTCATTAATGAAATATTTGGCTACAGGCATAGCGTATACCAATAATTGCCTTACAATCGAATCGCTACAATTATAATTTGAAATGGCTTTCAATTGCACTGAATAAGTATTGTA
Organism: bacterium; assembly: GCA_029945665.1. GTDB lineage: Bacteria > Bacteroidota > Bacteroidia > NS11-12g > UBA955 > JABMMZ01. Next base: position 18,399 of record JAQSCZ010000045.1, read on the forward strand.
TGCGTTATAAATCTTAATCGGATTTGTCGATGAAGAATAAGTGTTATCTCCAAAATTCCATACAAACGATAGGCTGCCAGATTGTATGCTTGAAGTATTGCTTAATTTAAATTGATTATTTCTCAAACATTGGTCGGTATCATTGGCTGCAAATGAAATTTGTGGAGAAGCAAAAACTGTAATTTTTTTAGTCAAAGTATCTTTACAATTATTAGAAGTAATGGTGCTTAAGGATACGCTGTAACTCCCTGCATTTGCATAGGCACTAATCCCGTTAAATTGATTGCTATTATTGCCATTGCCGTATTGCCAAGTAGATGTATAAGTACCTGCACTTACCGAAGTATTGTTGTATTTAAATAGATTGCCGTTTAAACATTGGTCGCTGTCATTAATATTAAAGCTCACGTTAGTATTTGGATAAACAACCATTTGTTTTGTAATGGAATCCTTGCAATTATTATTTGAATTGACAGTTAGTTTTACTAAATAATTAGCAACTGTATTATATTTTTTTGATGGATTGGTAGCATTCGAAAAAGTAGTATCCCCAAAGCTCCATTGGTAGGTCATGGTTCCAGATGCGATGCTACTCGTACTGATGTAATTAAACTGATTGCCATTGATACATTGATCGCTGTCGTTATAAGTGAATTTGGCAATTGGAGAGGCAAATACAATTACTTTTTTTGTCAAGGTATCTTTACAATTGTTATTAGTATTTGTAATTAAACTGACATTAAAATTGCCATTACTTAGGTAGGCTTGAGAGCCATTACTGCCCGAAGAGGTGTTGCCATTCCCATACAACCAGGTGTTGGAATAAGTGCCGCTGCTTAATGTGGAGGTATTAGTGAAGGTAAAGCTATTGCCGTTTTTACATTGGTCGGTATCATTGGTTGTAAAACCTACACTCGTATTGGGAAAAGTAATGAGCGTTTTCGTTATGGAATCTTTACATCCTTTATTGGTTGTAATTAACTGTTTAAGTGTGTAAGTATTTGCAGATGTGAATATTTTTTGATGTGTTTTATTAGTGTCTTTGGTACTGTTCGAATAAGTATATAAAGCGCTATAGCTTCCATTGGCTAATTTTGTAGTGTCTGTTATTGTAAATTTATTTCCTTTCAAACACTGCGATAAATTATTAACTGTAAATCCAACTTTAGGCATTGGATTAATTAAAATAGCAAAATTTGCACTAGTGTCTTTACATACACCGTTACTAGCTATTAATCTGTAATTTCCACTTGCAGTTGTTGGATTATTCCATAGTTTTAATAGTGTATCAATTGAACCACTGATATTGCTATTTGCTTTCTGCCATTGAAAGGACGTAGCTGTTTTTTTAGTATCTCTTCCTACCAAAGTAATACTATCTCTTTCACATTGACTTAACTTACCTTTTTTCAAAAATACGGTTGCCGATGGCGTTATGAGAATTAATACTGCACTATCTTTTGATTTTACTAAATTGCCATTGATAGTCAAACTGATTTTTTTGTATCCAGAAGTTGAATATTTAACATTGAATGGCCCACTTCCGTTACCTGTTCCCGGGGTTGCGCCATTTCCAAAACTCCAAGTGTAATTATATCCAATGCCCACAGTAGCGTCAGAAACGATAATACTTGTATTGGCACAAGCACTGTCCCTATTGACAGTAAATTGAGGGATGGGTTCATCGAAAAATACGCCATAGTCTTCCGATTGTCCATAAGAAAGGGTGGTGCATGGACCAGTAAGTGAATTAAAATCGCTTACCACACGCATTCTTAGAACCTTGTTTTTGGTCATATTACTTGGGCATCTAATAGTGTCTGCATGGTTAGTTAGTTTATAGGAACTGTATACCTCTTCACCGGCATCATTTAAAGCGCCGTTGTTGTTGTAATCTATGTATATCTTAACATATTCACTGTAAAGTGGACTCGTAGAAACTTTTGTAAAATATTTAGATCCTGGTTTTAAAAAGAAAACTTTTTTACAACTAAAGTCCATGTAACTTCCTTCATCATAGGCTCCACTTGATTCGTTTTTTAAACCGTTTAATTCAATATTTGTAATTCCCATTCCATAATTGGTGCCAAGGTTTGTTGTTGTTGTTTTGCAGCTCGCCGCAGTGGCAATCGTATCAAAAGAAACTACAAAGTTCTGTTTAGTAAGTGTATCGCTTCCATTGCAATTTTCTGAAGCCAAGCGTACATTGTAGTATCCTGGTTTATTGAATTTAACTTTTAATACCTCACTTAAACTATCCGTTCCGGCTTGATAGCTGAAAGTATTTGGTGTAATTAACCATTTAAATCGCGATGGATTAAAACCACAATCAGGGGTTAATGTATAAGTTTTATCGCTGCATACTTTCGGTAATTTTAAACTAAAATCTGTTTTTGGTTTTTGAGAGCCATCGTCGTATAGTCCCGATTTCCAAGTGCCTCGAGAGAATGTAGCTGCATAAATACGGTGAAAACTTTTACCGCGGCTATCGTAGAAAAGATCAAGGTCGGTAACACTTCCATTGATAGGCAAGCCGCTGTTATAGGTTGTGAAAGTTGAGCTCGAATCTTTGTACCAAACGCCAGTATAAGTGCCTACATAGATGCCAAATTTGGAATTAGAAGTGTCTAGCGCAATGGTATTAACAGTATTGTTTGGAAGTCCAGATGACAAATCCGTCCAATTGACACCTCGGTTTCTTGAACGGTAAAATTTACCATTTAATCCAATATATACTGTATTGCTATCGGTTGGGTGACATTTAATTGCGCTAACTGTGCCAGTAGCTGGCAAGCCCGAAGTTAGATCTACCCATTTAGCAGTTCCATTGGCATTATAGCTTCTGAAAAATTTATTATCATACCGTGAGAAGTATAAAATATCTGTTTTTGCAGGTGAAATTTCAATTTCTCTAATATTACTACCGCTGCTATTGTTGCTGATATTTGTCCAACTCATGCTGCCACTTTTAATAGCCGTATTGCGCCAAATATTTTTATATCCAACAAACATAGTACCTGTATTATCAGGTCTAAGAATATATGGAGTAACCCAGTCGCCCGTTTCATTGATAGAACCAACGCCATTGTTGGCAACGGTAATATCGTGAGATCCTTTGTAAAAACGTGTAATGTTGCCGTAATAAAGCGCTCCGTAACTGTAATTTTCATCTTGGTGGTCCCATTCACAATCCATGCCATCACCACCTCTTACAGTGTTCCATTCTTCACCCGAAAAATAACCCGTTCCATTGTCTTGAAAACCGGCAATTAATAAATCTTTAGTGGTGGCACTTTTGCCTAATTTATACAATTGGCTTACACCGATGCCATTGCTTAAATCGATCCATTTTGCGCCAGAATTTGGGGTGTAAAATATTCCACCATCATTGGCAGTATAAAGTTTATTTGTAATAGGGTGGTATTCAAGATTGTGTTGGTCGGCATGTATACTAGGCATCGTATTGCTGCCAATCCAATGGGCAGAAATAGTCCAATTGACCCCTGCATTGGTGCTTTTAAAGACATTTACACCACCAACGAAAATTGTGTTTTTGTCCTTTGGATCACATGCAACATCTAAATCGTACCAGGCTTGTCCACCAGAGCCACTGCCATTTGAACTGCCGTCCATTACATTTGGGGTTGTAGATTTTACTGAGAAATTAACGCCTCCATTTGTAGATAAATAGGTACCCATGTATTTAGTAAAATCGCACACAAGAAAATATACATAAGTAGTATCTGCAGGTGTAACAGCAATTGCACCACGATACATCCCTGAGGAAGGCAATCCACTGGTTATTTGAGTAAAGCTAGTGCCGCCGTTGGTTGAAAGGTAAAATAAGCCATCTTTGGTGGCGTAGACTGTATTTGGGTTAAGCGGATTGTATACAATGTCTTTAAAGCTTCCAGTAATAATTTGCGACCAACTGCCACCGCTATTTGTAGTTCTATAAATTCCATTGGCTGTGGCTGCTAATAATATTTTTGTATTTACCGGATGCATGATAAGGCGTGCAATGGTAATTGTACTCATGCCACTGTTTCTAGAAACCCAAGATTTACCGCCATTGGTACTCATGTATACACCTAAACCTGTTGCATCGCCATGATCGCGGTCGCCAGTTCCAATATACATTGTATCTGTATTGCGATAACTTATTACCATTGCGGAAATACCTAAGGTTGGCAATGAATCGGTATTTGAACTCCAAGTTTTACCTCCATTGCTAGTTTTCCATAAACCGCCAGCAGGTGCGCAAACCCAGAATGTATTTGAATCAGTAGGGTGGAATGTAATGGCATTAAGACGCCCGACACCACTTGGTTGTGTAGTTCTATTGTAAGGTAAAAAGCCCGGACCAAGTTCTTTCCAGTCGCCTTTGGTTTTGCAAGGACCTAATCCTGAACCGCCAATGCCGCTTTGTTGGTATCCATTGTTTTTAAATGCGCTACCATACATCGCTTTGTAGTAATCACCAATCCACGTTTGCATGTTTGGATAGCTGCCATCTGGCTTAATTATTTGTCGCATTTCCCATTCCCAGCGTTTGAATGACTTCCAGCCAGAACCCTTCACACTGCTATCGCGCCCTTGCCAATAGGTATTAAATGCTTTAACAGTTTGAAAAAAATTAATATTTTTGTTTTGCATCATGGCCACATAATACGGCGTATTGGCGGTATCACTGGGTGATTGGGCATAAGTTTGCAAGGTCAAAAATAGAAAAGCAATGAGTAAATTTTGTTTCATTAGGACAAATATAAGTAATTTGGATATAATAAAAATTAAACGTATATTAACATTTAAGCCATGTTATTAAATGTAAGTTTTAAATACTAAAACTTAAAAAACAGTTGATATTTATCACTAATATTGTTGAAATTCTTAATTACAAGGCTTTTACAAAAAAAACAATTCTATTTCATAAGTATTAATTCTCATTTTTACCTTTAATTCCACAAGTTACTAACTTTAAATCATTTCGGTGTATTTATTTTATAATTTTATAAGTCTTTTTCTGTTTTAGAAACAATATTTAGATTCATTAATAGTTATATTTAATACTCTATGAAAATTAGCTTCATAATCAGCTTAACACTTTTGGCATTCATCGCCTTTATGTGTATTTCAATAGCAAATACAGGTCAAAAAAAACGGATTCAACAAAAATTGATAACTGAAAATAGCGTACCTCATTCGACTAATAAACAAAAGGTACCAATAACAGAAGCTTTTCAATTTGTCAAGCAACACAAAATGGATACAACAATTGCAATCCTTATTGATTATAAACAACACTCTGGTAAAAAAAGAGGCTTTATCATAGACCTCAAACTGAAACTGATAAGAGATAGTTTTTTGGTTGCCCATGGCTGTGGCGATAATAATTGGAGCATGGATCAAAGTAAGGATGCTCCAAAATTTAGCAATGCATTTGACAGTCATTGCTCTTCCTTAGGTAAATATAAAATAGGGGCAAGGGCCTACAGCGACTGGGGTATTCATGTGAAGTATTTGTTGTATGGGTTAGAAACTTCGAACAGCAATGCATACAAGCGCACCATTGTTTTGCATGGCTGGGAAAGTATACCGGATATAGAGCCTTATCCCAATGGTGTGCCAGAGGGTTGGGGTTGTCCTGCCGTTTCGAATGAAACCATGGCGAAATTAGACGCATTCCTTTCAGATACAAAACGACCTGTTTTACTTTGGGCTTACTAGATACAAAACGTTAATAACCTTTCTTTAAATTCTGCTTTCTTTACTTCGGTATTCCAATTTAATTTTGCAAATTTGAAACTTTAATTATGAAAAAGTTTTTAATTGCAATCGCTGTCATTTTATTGGCTGTTGCAGCTTATATGGCCTGGATTAAATATTCCCCCGATAAATTTAGCGACGGTTTTTATTTAATTCCAAATGATGCCATAATGGTTATAGAAACCGAAGATCCCATTAACAGTTGGAAAACTTTTAGCACCAGTAACCTTTGGTTAGGTTTAAAAACGTTTCCAGCTTTTGCAGAGATTACAAAAAATGCCGATTTGATGGATGATGTGATTGAGAAGAATCAGCAAATATTTTCATTAATTGGTCAAAGGCATTTATTGATATCAGTTCACATGACCAAAGCAAAGGATTACGATTTTGTGTATTATGCAGATATGGCACAGGCTTCTAAATCAGACATGGTCAAGAGTAGTTTGTTGTCATTGGTTGGCAATTTTGGCTATCAAAGAACCGTTCGTTCATATATGAATACAGAAGTTAATGAATTTTTTGATAAAGCTTCAAGAGAAACTTTGTCAATAGCTTTTGTCAATAATTATTTAGTATGCACCTACAATAAAGCCCTTATTGATAGAGTAATTAGTGCTTCGCAATTGCCCGAATCTCAATTGGGAACCAATACGAAATTTACCGAGGCCAATCAGTTAACCACAGCCGATGGGCTTTGTCGTATTTTAATCAATTATAACAAGTTTCATGAATACATGGGCGTTTATATGGAGGATGTAAGTAATTTGAAAGAATTATTTACAAGTTTACATTATACCGGTTTCGATTGTACTCTAAAGGATGATCTTTTGATGGCAGATGGATATACAATTGTTAATGACAGTGTCAGTTCATACATACAAGCGCTGTCAATTTCAGGTAAATCAGAGAATAATTCTGCAAGCATATTTTCGGGCAAATCTTCCTTTTATCTAAGCATGGGATTCAAAAGTTTTAATGACTTTTATGCTAATCTCAATACCATTTGGAAAAAAGATGAAGTAGCCTATGCCGCGCAGATGCAAAGCATTCGAAAGGTTGAAAAAATGATTGGAATAAATTTGCAAAAGAATCTTTTTGATTGGATGGGTAATGAAATTGGATTGGCCCAATACGAAACGGATAACCTGATAGGTAATAAAGTGAGCAATATAATGGCTATAAAAGCTAGAAACATAGAAGATGCAAAAACAAATTTAGCCTATATTGAAAAGCAAGTTCGCAAAAGAACTCCCTTAAAGTTTAAAGATATTGACTACAAAGGTTATCCCATTAAATATATGGAGGTCAAAGGATTGTTTAAATCATTTCTTGGAAAATTGTTTTCAAAATTTGATAAACCGTATTACACTATCTTAGGAGATTTTGTAGTGATGAGTGATGATCCCCGAACTTTATTAATGACAGTAGATGACTTTATTAAGCAAAATACGTTGGCTAATAATGAGAACTACCGCGACTTTAGAGAACATTTTCCGAATGAAACCAGCTTATTTACCTATTTGAGTCCCGATCGTCATTTTGCGAATTTCAAAGGTTATTTGAATCCCGAAAGTTGGAAAAGTACCCAAAAAAATCAGCAATATGTTCGCAGTTTTAGTCATGTAGCGCTGAGTTTGAGTGGCGACAACGATCGCATGCGCAGTGTATTAGGTACTTTTTATAAAGCGTATGTTCCACCTGTGCTATCAACAGAAGATACCGCCAGTACAAGCGATCAAGATACTTTATCTGAGTTAGATTTATTCCTGATTAATCATTTTCAAAACAACATGAATACAGTTTATTTCGATAATGGTAGAGCACATACTGTAACTGAAATGGATGGTGTTATTGCCGATGGGGCCTTTATGGAATACTTCGAAAATGGTGTTATCAAGGTGAAAGGTCGTTATAGCAAAGGATTGAAATCGGGCACTTGGAAGTATTATAATTCTGATGGTTCTTATCAAAACAAAGAAAAATACGAGAATGGTGAAATCAAACGACAGAGCTTGCTTGAGCGAATCTTTGGCAATGGCGATTAGTAAATAAATTTGTAATTGTCATGCGTGTAAAAATGCCAATCGTCCACTATAATGAAAAGGGCGTAAATTGCGGTAGAATCCTTAAAAAAATTGCAATAGGAAGCATGTTAACATTTGCTATCATTTGGGGTCTTTTTTATAGCATTACTTTAATTAATATTGAATTAAAGTATCCTTTTATTAAAAATGTTTTTCCAATTGGAGTTTTGTTATCTATCGGACTAATGTATTTTGCTGTTGCGAAAATAGGATACCACAATAGTAAGTACACTAAAATTGGCAGCCTAACGATAGGTGTCGAAGGCACCATTGTTGAAATAAATTCTGTTATTACTGAATTAGACGCGGATGCTTATTTTGTAACATTTACTATCAGTGGATATGAAGGGGAAAATAAAGGAATACCATTAATTGATGCAGGTTATTTATTATTTGAATCTGGAATTAATAAAATATTTTTTTCGAATTTATATGATAATTATGTTTTTAATGTTTTAGTTTCGAATGCACACTGATCCGAACTTTTCCAAGATTTGGCAATAAATCATTCGTGAGCCCTTGT
>JAQSCZ010000046.1 GCA_029945665.1 bacterium
ATTAATACTTTTTGTATTATTATTAAACGTACTCTTTTTGGGGGAGCCTACAATATCACCAGTGCCTTTAGAAAAAGTAATATTTAACATCAAGGTTCTTTCTATGTTTTTATCAGATGGGTTTAATTCATAAAAATCCAAATGCACACAATCCGAAAGAGCCTCATATAAAGGTGCAATCTTATTTTCTTCAATACTCACATTTAAGGCAATCGAAATATCGGAGTATAAGTGGAAGTCTTGAATGAAACCAAACTTGTCAATACAATCTTTGATTTGATTCAATCCATGGGTTCGATCAGAGCTGCATATGCCAGACCAATTAACCCATTCACGATGTTTGTTGCTTTCAAAAAATGGTTCTTCCATAGTCGATATTTTGTCTTACAAAATTACCACTAAGTAATCTTTTAAATTCGAAATAAGAGGTGAGATTCATCAGTAAAAACGGTAACAAATGATTAATCCCATTTGATAAAATGAAATTTAGTAATAATTTTATAGTTCTGCTTCAAAAACTCTTCTATCATATAGTCCTCAATATTATTAATATAAAAATGTCGTGTAATCTTGGTAATAATTTCATTTTCATATTTTGTATAGGTAATTAAGTTGCCATTTGAATCAAAATGCTGAGTAAAAGCATTCGAGGTGTGAATTGTGTCAATATTGACTATGGTTTTATCATATGTAATTCGTTTGAATAAATTCTTTACATACTTTCTAGTAAAATAATCATTGTATTCTATAGTAGTGTCCTTACTATATAGATAGTTGTACTACTCAATTGATGCAAAATATGGCTTGCCATCGGTGCCAGTTTGCCGAATGATCCTCCCAATTGAGTCATAGGTATTAGAATAAAACATTTTGTCACTGTATTTGGGGCTAATTATTTGTCTCTCTAATTCGTTTCCGTATGCATCAAATTTTAAAAATGAAAAGTATTTTTGACTATATGAATAAACAACATTCCGTAAAGTATCAAATTGCAAAATACTGGTATCCTCAATGACTCCTTTTTCATTGCGGCCTATTCGCCATTCTCGCATGATTCTGTCTTTGTCGTCAAAATAAACACCAGTAGTCAGCATGCTGTCTGCAACTATTATTTCATCTTTAAAAACGACCGATGTACCGAATTGTATTTTTTTTATTTGTGCATTTGTTATTATAGTAAATAACAAGGGTAACAATAAAATTAATTTCACTTTTTTAAATTCATTTTGACATTTCATAATTAGCAATTAATGTTGGTTCCTTTGACCCTAATTTCATTTTTTGAAATATTGATTAAATTTTTTTTTTAGTTAACAAATTGCCAACTGCCCCATCTGTCATCCTGAGCTTGTCCGATAACTACCGGACGAAGGATGCCAACTGCCCATTGCTAACTGCCAACTTTCCCTATTGCCAACTTCACCCTAAATATTATTCGTCTTGTAACCCAATCCCTGCAAAAATGACTTCACCTTCTGCACTTGGTCTCCTTGAATTAATATCTCACCTTCGGTAACACTGCCGCCTGTTCCACAATGGTTTTTTATTTTTTTGGAGAGTGTTTCCATGTCTTCTGCTGTCTCTACAAATCCTTTAATGAGCGTAGCTTTTTTGCCTCCGCGTTGTTTCGTTTCCAGGCGTATCATTAATTTTTGTTGTTGAGGAGGAAGGGTAGTGGCCTCTACTTTATCATCATTAAAATCAAAACCTGAATCGGTACTATAAATCATGCCCCCCAAGTCGCGTTTTATTTTTTTATTACCCATTGCTCAATACTTTTAAACTTAAAGGTTCAATATTAATATTTATTTCTTTACCAAGCCAAAGTGGCTCCCCATCTGCATGCACACTGCCATCTTTTTCACGCTCAATTCTAAAATCGGTACCTGTATACACTTTTGTTTTTTTATTTAAATGCAATTTTCCTTGAAGCACATTGGCAAGAATACGCGGCAGTTCAAAAGCACTAAATTGCTCCAACACTATCAAGTTCAATAACCCGTCATCTGGCAAGGCACCGGCATGAACAATCACATTATTTCCCCATTGGGTGGCATTTGCAATACTTATCATGAACGCATGGCCTTGCCATATCAAACGTTGATTCTGAAAAATTTTATACAATTCGCTCTTGTATCCAAGTTGTTTAATAATCGTTTTAACATAACCTTGCAATCCTCTTTTCTTATTATTAGCAAATAAACTGCTGATATGCGCATCAAAACCAATTCCACCAACATTTACCATACAATGTCTATTAATCCAAATGGTATCTATGTCTTTTTGTAGACCTTTATTTAATAGTAAAATAGCCTTTTCTGTATTCAAAGGGATATTAAAATGCCGAGCAAATCCATTGCCCGAACCCAATGGAATAATACCTAAACAAATTCCCGTATTTACCAAGCTTGCAGCTACTTGATTGATGGTTCCATCCCCACCAGCGGCTACAACAATGGTTGCTTTTTCTTTAATAGCTCGTTCTGTTAGCATCGTAACATCCGACGCTTTTTCTGTCGGCCATACCAATACATCATAAATAGAGTCGGCCAATAAATTGACAACCATTTGAGGCAATTGTTTCACCTTTCGCCTGCCAGAAAAAGGATTATAAATAACAATAAGTTTTGCAAGTTCGGCCATTAATAGAAATTACCGATTAAAAGCATGTTGTATAATATTAGCACCCATTTTTAGTGCCTGCTGTCTTTTTTCTTCAGGATCGTTGTATACCGATTGGTCTTCCCAACCATTGCCCAAATCACATTCATAAGTAAAGAAACAAACCAATTTGCCTTCGTAAAACAGTCCAAAACCCTGTGCCGGTTTACCCTCATGTTCGTGTATTTTAGGTAAACCACTGTTAAATTGGTAGGTTTGGTGGTATATTGCATGACTGAATGGTAATTCAATAAAATCTAATTCTGGAAATACTTTTTTCATCTGAGGAACTATAAATGGTTTTAATCCATAGTTGTCATCAATCAATAAAAAGCCACCAGCAATTAAATATTTTCTTAAATTTTCAGCTTCAGCATCGCTAAATATAACATTGCCATGCCCCGTTAAATACAGCCAAGGGTAATTAAATAATTCTGGCGATCCAACATCTACAGTTGCCTCGACCGGATTTATATTGGTTTTTATATTTTGATTACAAAAATTAATTAAGTTGGGTAAGGCTGTTTTATTGGCATACCAATCGCCACCACCCTTATATTTTACTTTGGCTATTTGAAAGCCGTAATCAAAAGTAGCCGAGCTCGAAATGAACCAAAAAATGACTATAAAAAGTATGAATTTGCCTCGCATGTATTAAAATAAATAAGCATTACAATTTTAAAGATAATTTTATAAAATATTATGTTTTATTTTGAAACATAATTGATGATAGATAAAAAAAACCTTCGGATTGTATTTTTTGGAACACCCGATTTTGCAGTCGCTTCTCTGAAAACCATATTAGAGAATCACTTTAATGTGGTAGGAGTAGTGACAGCTCCCGATAAACCTGCAGGTAGGGGCTATGAATTACAACAAAGTGCTGTTAAAAAATTTGCTTCTGAACAAGGCTTAACTATTTTACAACCTGTCAATTTAAAATCTGATGATTTTAATAAAGCCTTGTCAGATTTAAAGGCAGATTTGCAAATTGTCATAGCATTTCGCATGCTGCCAGAAAAGGTATGGAGCAGTCCGCGTCTTGGCACCTTTAATTTACACGCCAGTTATTTGCCTAACTATAGGGGTGCTGCACCCATTAATTGGGCCATCATTAATGGTGAAACTAGCACAGGTATTACCACCTTTTTTCTTAAACATGAAATAGATACTGGAAGTATTCTTTTGCAAGAATCAACACCTATTCTACCAACAGATAATGTGGGAACATTGCACGATAAGTTAATGCATCAAGGCGCTCAGTTAGTGGTGAAATCACTCGAGCTGATTTTAACAGAAACATACGCACTAAAGGAACAAATAGTAGGTGATTTTAAGCATGCCTCTAAAATTTTTACCGAACACTGTTTAATCAATTGGAGTCAATCGGCAGAACAAGTTCATAATTTAGTGCGCGGACTATCCCCTTTTCCAACGGCATTTGCGATCGTTAAGGGTAAAAAGTTAAAAATATTCGAAACCGAAATAACAGATTTGAAGGCGTATCAAGTAGGTCAGGTAGAAATCATAGACAAAGCCCTTTTAATTAGTTGCTCTGATAAAAAATTAAAGCTTTTGAGTATTCAACCTGAAGGAAAAAAAAGAATGCCTGTTGCAGATTTTCTAAATGGATTTAGAATTACTGAGCCAACGATTGCTCAATCTGTGTTATAATTTCAGGGGTATACCAATTTATTCCCTCCACTTTCATTATTTTAGTCTCACCCTTTTTGTCAAAAAGGTAGGTTGTAGGATAGGCAGTAACATTCAAATCTGGTTTCAGTTTAACGGAGGAATGGTAAAAATTTAAACCTGAGTTGAACTTTTCCTTAAACTTTGTGATTAGATCGGTCGGCTCATCACTTATCATCAATACCTCTAATTGGTCGCCAAACTTTTCCTTTAATTTTAATAAATTAGGCTGCTCCTTCACACAGTCGCCACACCAGGTTTGGAAAAATGAAATGATTACAACCTTATTATCTAGGGTTTTTGAATTAAAAATATCCCCCTGCAAATTGGTAAGTTCAGTTTTATTTAAAAGTGTCCCTAGTTTTTCTGTATTTTCTTTTTTTCTCATTTTAAATATTATAAATCCAGTTATAACAAAAGCAAATATTAAAGATACAAGGATGTTTTTTTTCACAGACATACTGCAAAGTTAATAAATCCGGGAATCATTCTGAGAAGATTTCGTAGATTTTTTCGGGTATTTCAACTAGCCTTATTCTCTAAAACACAACAGATGTGCACAGTAACAATTACCTATTGTTTTGCTAATATTTAAATAATTGTTGAATTCGATATTTGTAATATGGAAAAAAGAAAAGTTCAAATAGCAGTGCTTTCCGATATTCACTTAGGTACCTACGGCTGTCATGCTCAGGAGGTATTGACTTATTTAGAGAGTATCGATCCCGAAATTTTGATTTTGAATGGGGATATCATCGATATTTGGCAATTTAGTAAACGCTACTGGCCAGAATCGCACATGGCTGTATTAAATAAGATTTTGAATTTGGCTGCAACAGGAACAAAAGTCCATTATTTAACAGGGAATCATGATGAAATGTTGCGAAAATTTTCCGATTTTTCAATGGGAAACCTGCATCTATCAGATAAATTGGTGTTGACTCTTCAAGATAAAAAGGCTTGGTTTTTTCATGGCGATATTTTTGATGTAACCATGAAACACAGTAAGTGGTTAGCAAAACTTGGAGGAAAAGGGTATGATCTGTTAATTATTATTAACCGGGCTATTAATTTTCTGTTAACAAAAATGGGAAGAGAAAAAATCTCATTTTCTAAAAAAATAAAAAATTCTGTAAAAGAAGCCATTAAGTTTATTTCCGATTTCGAACAAACTGCAACCGACCTTGCCATACGCAATGGTTATGATTATGTAATTTGCGGTCATATTCACCAACCAATAATTAAAGAATATTGGAATGATGAAGGTTGTGTTATATATCTTAACAGTGGCGACTGGGTTGAAAACCTAAGTTGTTTGGAATACGACAAAGGCGAATGGAAGCTTGTTTTTTACGATGCCTCCAAATTTATTAATTCTACAATTGCCAAAACAGAGCCTATTGCAGTTAATTTATTGGAAACCTTAATGCTTCAAAAGAAAAAGGTCATTTAAAAATCAATCGCCGAAAAATTTGTTGTCAATCAAACTATTAATATAAGTTTGATACCGCGCTTTTAATTGTTTTTGCATTAGCAACTGCAGTTCCTTTTCTGGTTCTGTTAATAGGTAACGGGCTTGTTTTATAGGCAAATCCTTAACTTGGTCATGCATGCTTACAATGTTGTTTGGAAGTAATTCTAAGCAATAAGGGTATTGCAATAATTGAAGTATCCCATTGGCATAATTAATGGCATAATGATTATTGGTATCTAATAAATTTGAACCAAAAGCAAAGAATTTATTTTTACAACCAGCCAAAGAAAGCACAGTAGGCATAATATCACATTGCGAAACCGTTCCCGAATCTATAGCTGCTTTTTTGAAATATTTAGGTGAATAGATTAAAAGAGGAATCTCATATCGACCACTTGGGCCATAAAAATAAGCATCAGTGCTATGTGATGGATGATCCGCAGTAATAATAAAAATAGTGTTTTTAAACCAAGGTTGCTTTTCGGCTTTTTTAAAGAATTGCGAAAGGGCATAATCTGTATATTGCACAGAACGGTGAATAGGCAATGGCCCACCTTTAAATACTTTTTTATATTGAGTTGGTATTTTGTAAGGATCGTGCGAGGTTAATGTAAATACAGAACTAAAAAAAGGAGCTTTCCTTTTACCTAATTCCTCAGCAAAATATTGCAAATAGGGTTCATCCCAAATCCCCCAACTACCATCGTGATCACTTACCTTGCTCGGATATTCATTTAAACCCACATAGTCGATAGGGCCATTTATTTTTAAATAATTATCAAATCCCATCGACCCGTTATCCGCACCATAATAAAAGGAACAGTTATAGCCACCTTTATCCAAATAGTAATGAATGCCATGTAAAGTATTGTTTTGGAAATTACTATTGATAAAGGGTACATCGAGTAACGAAGGCAAGGAGGTAAAGATTGCCGGAATACTTTCCATTGAAGTCGTGCCAGCACTATATGCATTGGTATAGGTGATACTTTTCGTTGCGAGTGAATCTAAAAAAGGCGTATACCTTTCCTTGTTATTTAAAAAACCGCAATAGTCGCGACCAAAGCTTTCAAGTATAATAAGGACGATATTGGGTTTTTCTTTTGAATTAAAATAAGGCTTGGAGGTTTGAATCGGATTGAAAAGCGCCAATACTTCAGTATCATTAAAGTAAGCCAATCGTGTTGGAACGAGTGTATTATAAGAGGTAAGTAATTGGGTAGGGGAGTTAATTGTAGCCGAAACCCATTGAGCATCCACATATCTGGCCGCATCAAAACTTCGAATTGGTTTTTTGTAAAATCCACCGCGAGCACCAAGAAAGAGCAATGAAAGCGGAATCAATGTAATAATAAGGGTAAGCAGTGGCTGCTTAGGCTGTTGAATTTGTTTGAATCGCGGAAAGAAGTAATAAATAATAGCTACAAAAAGTATGAAGATTAAAAGAAGCCACCAATAATGCACCAAGTATTGACCAACAGAATTCGCTGGATCGCCTACCATGGTAAACAATTCAATGCCACTTCTACGCGTTTTAATTTTATAAAACTCGGTATCAATGCAATTCATAAGCACTATAAAGGAGAGGCCTATTGTGAAAATAATTCTCAGTGTAAGTTGAAAAGATGGCTTATTAATAAACTTAAAAGGGAGCAAACTAAGCAAATGAAAAAAACTTAAGGCATATACAATGGCTTGAAAATCGAAAAGCAAGCCTGCGAAAAATACAAAAGGCAAATCAGAAATCGGAGCATTTTTGAAATAATCCATTAAGTAAATTATAAAAAATAGTCGACTAATGGTTAAAATGAGTAAAGCAAAAAGACAACGCTTAAACCATATTTTGAGATAATTTATCAATAGTGGGGGTATTAGGAGGGGCAAAAATGCACAAGAAGGCCCACATTATGAAAATAAATTACTTTTTTTTCAAACTATATTTGCTAATGTGAAAAAAAGTCCTACTTTTGCAGTCCTTTTTACAAAAAAAGAAACTGTTTAATAAATTATGCCAACCATCCAACAACTGGTAAGAAAGGGGCGACAAACCTTAAAATTAAAGAGCAAATCTCCTGCTCTTGATTCTTGTCCGCAAAGGCGCGGTGTTTGCACTCGTGTTTACACTACCACCCCTAAGAAACCTAACTCAGCAATGCGCAAAGTAGCGCGTGTACGTTTAACCAACGGTAAAGAAATTAATGCCTACATACCAGGCGAAGGTCACAATCTTCAAGAGCACTCAATTGTATTGGTGCGTGGTGGTAGGGTCAAAGATTTACCAGGTGTTCGTTACCACATTGTACGTGGTGCATTAGATACAGCAGGTGTAGAAGGTAGAAACCAAAGAAGAAGCAAATACGGTACCAAAAAACCAAAGGCGAAGGTAGCAGGTGCTCCAGATCCTAAGGCTAAAGGGAAAAAGAAATAAGAATCAATGAGAAAAGCAAAAGCAAAAAAAAGAATTTTGTTACCAGACCCTAAGTTTAATGAAACATTAGTTACCCGTTTCGTTAACAACATGATGTGGGATGGTAAAAAAAGTGTAGCATTCGGTATTTTTTATGACGCTATTGATTTAGTTGAAAAGAAAATTTCAGAAGAAGCAGGTATTGACACTTGGAAAAAAGCATTGAGCAATGTAATGCCAATGGTAGAAGTTAAAGCCCGCAGAGTGGGTGGAGCTACTTTCCAAATCCCTACTGAAATCGCCCCTGAAAGAAGAGCTGCTATGGGAATGAAATGGTTAATTTCATATTCTCGTAAACGCAACGAAAAATCAATGGCCGAAAAATTAGCAGCAGAAATCGTAGCCGCCTCAAAAGGTGAAGGTGCAACTGTTAAGAAAAAAGATGACACTCACAAAATGGCAGAGTCTAACAAGGCATTTGCTCACTTTAAAGCTTAAGGAGATAAAAAATGTCACGCGATTTAAAATATACTAGAAACATAGGCATAGCTGCTCACATTGATGCGGGTAAAACCACAACAACTGAGCGTATTCTATATTATGCCGGAGTAAACCATAAAATAGGTGAAGTGCATGATGGTGCCGCAACTATGGACTGGATGGCGCAAGAGCAAGAGCGAGGTATTACCATCACTTCTGCTGCCACTACAGTTTTTTGGAAATACAGAGATAACAATTACCACATTAATATTATTGATACCCCAGGTCACGTTGACTTTACTGTTGAAGTAAATCGTTCATTACGTGTATTGGATGGTCTAGTTTTCCTTTTCAGTGCAGTTGATGGTGTTGAGCCTCAATCAGAAACTAACTGGAGATTAGCTAATAACTACAATGTTGCAAGAATAGGTTTCGTTAATAAAATGGACCGTTCAGGTGCTGACTTCTTAAACGTTGTTAAGCAAGTTAGATCAATGTTAGGTAGCAATGCTGTGCCACTTCAATTGCCGATAGGTGCTGAAGATAACTTCACAGGTGTTGTTGATTTGATTAACTTCAGAGGCATGGTTTGGAATGAAGAAGACAAAGGAATGACTTACCAAGTTATACCTATTCCAGAAGACATGATTGAAGAGGCTACCGAATGGAGAGAGAAATTACTTGAAGCTGTTTCAGATTATGATGACAGATTGATGGAGAAATTCTTCGAAGATCCAAATTCAATCACTGAAAGAGAAATATTAGACGCTCTAAGAGCTGCCTGTTTAGATATGAAAATCGTGCCGATGGTATGTGGTTCATCATTCAAAAACAAAGGTGTTCAAACGATGCTAGATTTGGTTATGGAGTTAATGCCTAGCCCAATGGATAGAACAAGTGTTATTGGTACTAATCCTGACACAGGTTTAGAAGTAGAGCGTAAGCCCGATTATAAAGAACCTTTTACTGCATTGGCTTTCAAAATTGCAACGGATCCTTTCGTAGGTCGTTTAGCCTTTATGAGAGCATATTCAGGTAAATTAGACGCAGGTTCTTATGTGTTAAATACTAGAAGTGGAAACAAAGAACGTATATCACGTATCTTCCAAATGCATGCCAACAAACAAAACCCAATTGAATTTTTAGGTGCTGGTGATATTGGAGCAGCTGTTGGTTTTAAAGATATTAAAACCGGTGATACACTTTGTGATGAGAAGTTCCCAATCGTTTTAGAGTCTATGGTATTCCCTGAGCCAGTTATTGGATTAGCGATTGAACCTAAAACTCAAGCTGATATGGATAGATTAGGAATTGGACTTGGTAAATTAGCCGAAGAAGATCCTACTTTCAAAGTGAAAACAGATGAAGAAACTGGTCAAACTATTATCTCAGGAATGGGTGAGTTACACTTGGAAATCATCGTTGATAGATTAAAAAGAGAATTTAAAGTTGAGGTCAACCAAGGAGCCCCTCAAGTTGCTTATAAAGAAGCTATTAAAGGTACTGTTAAACACAGAGAGACTTTCAAAAAGCAATCTGGTGGTAAAGGTAAGTTTGCAGATATTCAATTCGAAATGGGCCCAGCTGACGAGTCATTCGTAGGTGAAGGTTTACAATTTGTAAATGATGTTGTTGGTGGTTCAATTCCAAAAGAATTTGTTCCTGCAGTTCAAAAAGGATTTGCACAAGCAATGAAAAATGGAGTATTAGCTGGTTATGCAATCGATAGAATGAAAGTAAGATTGTTTGATGGATCATTCCACGCAGTTGACTCTGATTCATTATCTTTCGAAATTTGTGCCAAAACAGCCTTCAGAGAAGCTGCTCCCAAAGCGCAACCAATATTACTTGAACCAATCATGAAATTAGAGGTATTAACACCTGCAGATTACATGGGAGATGTTCAAGGTGATTTGAATAGAAGAAGAGGAATGCTAGAAGGAATAGATGAAAGAGCAGGTTCTCAGGTTATTAAAGCGAAAGTGCCACTTTCTGAAATGTTTGGATATGTAACAAGTTTACGTACCATAACATCTGGAAGAGCAACTTCAACAATGGAATTTGACCATTATGAAGAAGTACCTCGCTCAATGGCTGAAGAAGTAGTTAAAAAAGTAAAAGGTCAAAAAGCAAACGCATAAATATAATGGTAACACAGAAAATAAGAATCAAATTGCGTTCACACGATCATAATCTGATTGATAAATCAGCAGAGAAGATTGTAAAGTCTGTAAAAGCAACAGGTGCCGTAGTAAGCGGTCCTATCCCTTTGCCGACAAACAAAAAAATCTTCACTGTATTAAGATCGCCACACGTCAACAAAAAAGCGAGAGAGCAATTTCAATTGTGCTCATACAAACGTCTTTTAGATATTCACAGTTCAACCGCAAAAACTGTAGAGGCTCTAATGAAATTAGAACTTCCAAGTGGTGTAGATGTTGAAATTAAAGTATAACAGAATGGTAGGAATAATAGGAAAAAAAATCGGAATGACTAGCATCATTGATGCTAACGGAGCCAAAATTGCTTGTACAGTAATTCAGGCCGAACCTAATGTTATCTCTCAGATAAAAACTGTAGAGAAGGAAGGTTATAATGCGCTTCAAATTTCTGCAATAGAAGTTAACGAAAAGCATTCTAACGCCCCAGCCATTGGACATTATGCAAAAGCAAATTCAAAACCAATGTATTATTCACATGAGTTTAGAGTTGAAAATGTAGCTGGAACAATTGGTGATAGAGTAGAGGTAACTATTTTTGGTGAAGGTGATTTCGTAGATATCATCGGAACAACTAAAGGTAAAGGTTTCCAAGGTGTTGTAAGAAGACATGGTTTCGCCGGTGTTGGTCCTTCAACCCACGGTCAACATGATAGAAAGAGAGCACCAGGTTCAGTAGGTTCATCTTCATATCCTTCGAAAGTATTCAAAGGTTTGAGAATGGCTGGTAGAATGGGTGGCAAAAGAATGAAGAGCATCAATTCAAAAATTTTAAAAGTGGTACCTGAACATAATCTTTTAATTATAAAAGGTTCGGTTAGTGGTCACAATGGAGCAATAGTAGTTATAGAAAAATAAAAATGGAAATCAAAGTACTTTCTACCAACGGCAGCGAAACAGGCAAAACAGTTAGTTTACCATCAGAGATTTTTGGTGTTACTCCGAATGATCATGCTATTTATTTAGACGTTAAACAATATTTAGCGAATCAAAGACAGGGTAATCACAAAACAAAAGTTAAAGCTGAAGTCAACTATAGTACCCGCAAAATTAAAAAGCAAAAAGGTACTGGTGGTGCACGTGCAGGTAGTATAAAATCAGGTGTATTTGTAGGTGGAGGAAGAATTCATGGTCCACAACCAAGAGATTATAGTTTCAAATTAAATAAGAAACTTAAAAGAGTGGCCCGTGCTTCTGCATTATCTTACAAAGCATCAACCAACAAAATCATAGCTTTAGAAAGCTTGAATTTTGACAAACCAAGCACAAAATTGTTTATCGAATTGATGAATAATTTGAAAGTGAACAACGAGCGTGTACTGGTGGTAACTCCGGATAATAATACCAATGTGTATTTAAGCGGTAGAAACCTTCAGAAAGCTAAAACACTTCCAGCTGCTGAATTAAACACTTATCAGATATTGAAAGCTAAAACTTTAGTACTGATAGACGGATCCATTGAAGCGATAAAACAAACATTGAATTAAGCGTATGTCAGTATTAATAAAACCATTAATCACCGAAAAGTTAACGATGTTAACTGATAAAAAGAAGCAGTACGGTTTCGTATGCCAAAGATCAGCAACAAGGTTAGAAATAAAATCTGAAATTGAAAAGGTTTATGGTGTGGAAGTGGAATGGATAAACACCATGGTAACAGCTCCAAAACGTAAAAGAAATAGACGTACTGGACAGACCACCGGTAGAACAAACATTTATAAGAAAGCAATTTGTAAATTGAAAGAAGGTCAATCAATTGACTTCTACGAAAATATTTAAAGAAAATGCCAGTTAAAAGACTTAGACCGATAACCCCCGGCACTCGTTTCAGAGTAGCTAATACATATGCAGAGCTTACTGCGTCAAAACCTGAAAAGAGTTTGACAGAAGCTTTAAGCAAATCTGGTGGAAGAAATAACCAGGGTAAAATGACCATGCGCTATATTGGTGGTGGCCACAAGAGAAAATACAGAATTGTAGATTTTCGCAGAGATAAAGCAGGTGTAGCAGCTGAGGTAAAAACCGTAGAATACGATCCAAATCGTTCTGCATTTATCTCACTGGTTGAATACACTGATGGCGAAAAACGTTACATCATTTGTCCAAATGGATTAAAAGTTGGAACCAAAATCAATTCAGGTTCAGGTGCAACTCCTGATTTAGGTAATACCTTACCTCTTGCTGAAATACCTCTGGGATCAATCATTCACAACATCGAAATGGCTCCTGGCCAAGGCGGTAAAATCTGCAGAAGTGCTGGTTCTTACGCTCAACTAGCTGCTAGAGATGGTAAATATGTAGTAGTTAAATTGCCAAGCGGTGAAACTAGAATGATCTTAGGTACATGTTCAGCAACCATCGGTTCTGTTTCAAATCCTGACCATAGCCTTGAAGTAAAAGGTAAAGCAGGTAGAAGCAGATGGTTAGGAAGACGCCCACGTACCCGTCCAGCAGCAATGAACCCTGTCGATCACCCAATGGGTGGTGGAGAAGGTCGTTCAAAAGGTGGACAACCAAGATCTCGTAATGGTATCTATTCTCAAGGTCAAAAAACCAGAGATACCAATAAGAGCTCAAATAAATTAATCATAGAACGTAGAAAAGGTATAAGAAATAAATAATGGCTAGATCACTAAAAAAAGGTCCCTTTATAGAATGGAAACTTGACGCAAAAGTTGCCACTATGAACGAAACTAAAAAGAAGTCGGTAATCAAAACCTGGAGCAGAAAATCAATGATCGCACCAGATTTTGTTGGACACACATTTGCTGTCCACAACGGAAATAAGTTCATCCCTGTTTATGTTACAGAAAATATGGTAGGTCATAAATTAGGTGAATTTGCTCCAACTAGAACATTCAAAGGTCACGGAGGAAATAGTAAATAATAGTATGGAAGCAGTAGCAATATTAAGAAATTGTCCCTTATCACCTCAGAAAATGAGATTGGTAATTGATCAGATACGTGGTCAAAAAGTTGAAAATGCTTTAAATATTCTTCAATTTAGCCAACGTAAGTATTACGCGGTATATGTTGAGAAACTATTAAAATCAGCGATTAGCAACTGGGAGCAAAAGAATAACGGAAGCAAAGCAGATGAGAATAACCTAGTTGTATCATCAGTATTTGTAGACGGTGCTTTTGTAGCGAAAAGAATGAGAACTGCCCCTCAAGGCCGTGCTTATAGAATCAGAAAACGTTACAATCACATCACTATTAAAGTGGATAGTATTAACAATAAAGAAACACAATTAGCTGAAGCATAATTAATGGGACAAAAAATAAATCCGATAGCGCTTAGACTTGGTATCATCAGAGGATGGGAAAGTAATTGGTATGGTGGAAAAAATTTCGCTGATAAATTAGTAGAAGACGAAAAAATCCGCAAATACTTATTCGTGAGAATACCACGTGGTGGCATGTCAAAAATAGTAATCGAAAGAACTATCAAACGTATCATCATCACTATTCATACAGCTAAACCTGGTATTGTAATTGGGAAAGGTGGAGCTGAGGTTGATAAAATTAAAGAAGAGATTAAGAAAATCACAAAAAAGGATGTTCAAATTAATATCTTCGAAATTAAAAGACCAGAACTTGATGCTAAACTTGTGGCTGAAACCATTTGTCAGCAGATTGAAGGACGTGTAAGCTACAAAAGAGCAACTAAGCAAGCCTTAGCAAATACCATGAGAATGGGTGCTGCAGGTATCAAAGTTAGCATTTCAGGTAGATTAAACGGAGCTGAGATTGCCCGTTCTGAGAAATACAAAGAAGGAAGAACTCCATTGCATACTTTGCGTTCAGATATTGACTACGCATTAGGTGAAGCGTTAACTGTATATGGAAAGATTGGTGTTAAGGTTTGGATTTGCAGAGGTGAAATATACGGTAAACGTGATCTTTCATTAAATGCTGGTTCAGATAGAGGACCTAGACCAGATGGTGGAAATGATAGAGGTCAAGACAGAAGAGGCGGCGCTAGAGGCGGAAACGATAGAAGAAGACCTAGTGGCCCAGGTGGTGACAGAAGAGATAATAACGGCCCAAGAAGTGGTGGTAACGATAGAAGAAATAAATAATTAGCAGAAATTGACATGTTAAGTCCAAAAAGAACCAAATTCAGAAAGCAACATAAAGGAAGAGTTAAGGGATTAGCTACCAGAGGGCATCGCCTTAGTTTCGGTACTTTCGGTTTAAAAAGTATGGAAGCGTCCTGGATAACAGCCAGACAAATAGAAGCTGCGAGGGTAGCTTTGACCAGATTCATGAAAAGAGAAGGTCAAGTTTGGATCCGTATATTCCCTGATAAACCAATCACAAAAAAGCCTGCAGAAGTACGTATGGGTAAAGGTAAAGGAGCTCCAGAATATTGGGTAGCTATCGTAAAACCAGGAACCATTATGTTTGAAGTAACAGGTGTATCTTTAGCAATTGCTGAAGAAGGTATGGCGCTAGCAGCACAAAAATTACCAGTAGCAACTAAATTTGTAGTTAAACCTGATTATACAGAATAAATATGAAAGCCAGGGAAATAAAAGATCTTCCAACTAAAGAATTGGTTGAAAGATACAAAGAGGAAAAAATGAGACTTACTAAAGTTAAGTTCAACAATGCGGTTTCTAAAATTGAGCAACCACATAAAATTGCAGAATCTCGTAAAGTAGTGGCAAGATTGCTTACTGAAATGAATTCTCGCAGAATCGATAACGAATTAAAAGCAGCTGAAAAAAGCGAAAATTAAAAATGGAATTAACCAGAAACGCAAGAAAAGAAATAATTGGTCGTGTTAGCAGCAGTGCTATGAACAAGTCGATAGTTGTAGAATTAGAGACTAAAGTTAAACACCCAAAATATGGTAAATATTTTAAAAAGACCAAGAAGTTTTATGCTCATGACGAAAAGAATGAGTGTAATCAGAACGATATTGTAAAGATTATGGAAACAAGACCATTGAGCAAATTGAAATGCTGGAGACTTGTAGAAATTATAGAAAAAGCCAAATAAAATGATACAAACAGAAAGTCGTTTAAAAGTAGCAGATAACAGCGGTGCCAAAGAAGTACTTTGCATACGTGTGTTGGGTGGAACAAAAAGACGTTACGCATCTGTAGGGGATAAAATAGTTGTTGCAATAAAAACAGCTTTACCTTCAGGTGGTGTTAAAGCCGGTACAGTATCCAAAGCAGTTATTGTAAGAGTAAAAAAAGAGATCAGAAGACCTGATGGTTCATATATCCGCTTTGATGAGAATTCATGCGTATTGTTAAACGCATCGGATGAGCCAAGAGGTACAAGGATTTTTGGTCCAGTAGCCCGCGAATTGCGCGATAAACAATTTATGAAAATCGTTTCATTAGCACCAGAAGTATTATAATCAGATGAAAACAAAGAAAAATTCACATATCACCAATAAAATTCACATCAAAAAAGGCGATAGCGTTAAGATGCTATCTGGTAAAGTTGTTGATGAAAAAAATACAGGTACAGTGTTAAGAGTTTATCCAAAAACATACAAAGCAATTGTTGAAGGTTTAAATTTGGTATCTCGTCACACTAAGCCAAATGCAGCATTTCCTAACGGAGGTGTCATTAAAAAAGAGGCTCCAATTCATATCTCAAATTTGATGGTGCTTCAAAATGGCAAAACTTCCAGAGTTGGAAGAAAAGAAAATGAAAAAGGTAACTTACAAAGATTTTCAGTTAAGACTGGAGAGTTTATAAAATAAAAAAATAGAAAATGTCGTATACAGCCAATTTAAGAAAAAGATATACTGATGTAGTAGTGCCTCACATAATGGAGAAATTCGCCTATAAAAATGTGATGGAGATTCCTAAATTAGAAAAAATATGTCTGAATCAAGGTGTAGGTGTAGCAGTTAATGATAAAAAAATTATTGATGCAGCCATAGATGAAATGACCCGTATTTCTGGTCAAAAAGCACAAGCTACAATGTCCAAAAAAGCAATCAGTAACTTTAAGTTAAGAGAGAAAATGCCAATCGGTGCTAAAGTAACACTTCGTTCAGATAATATGTTCGAATTTTTACACCGTTTGATTTCAATCGCTATGCCAAGAGTTAGAGATTTTCAAGGTTTAGCAGTTAAAGGATTTGATGGCAGAGGAAATTATACCATGGGTATTACCGAGCAAATCATTTTTCCTGAAATTGACATAGACAAGACAAACAGAATTTCTGGTATGGATATAACATTCGTTACTACTGCTAAAACAGATGAAGAGTGTTTGGAATTATTAAGATCATTTGGTTTACCTTTCAAAAAGAACTAACAAAATAAAATGGCAAGAGAAGCAATAAAAGCACGCGAACTCAAAAGAGAAAGAATGATCGCAAAATATGCTGATAGACGCAAAGCGTTAAAAGAAGCAGGCGATTTAATTGGGTTGCAAAAATTACCACGCAGTTCATCACCGGTGCGTTTACGTAACAGATGTAAACTAACAGGAAAACCACGTGGTTATATCAGAATCTTTGGAATATGTAGAAATCAGTTCCGTGAACTGGCTTCGAATGGTAAAATTCCTGGCGTAACCAAAGCAAGCTGGTAAAATAGTATTAGAATAAAAACAAGATAATTTACAATTGTTTTTCAATTTGTAAACATCAAAAAATAAAAAATAAAAAAAATGACAGATCCAATAGCAGATTACCTAACCCGTTTAAGAAACGCATTAGCTGCAAAACATAGAATAGTTGAAATTCCTGCCTCAAATGTGAAGAAGGCAATTACCAAAGTGTTGTTCGAAAAAGGTTATATTCTTAACTATAAATTCGAAGATACTGATAACAAACAAGGTGTTATAAAAGTAGCATTGAAATATGATTCAGTTACAAAGATTCCTGCTATCAGAGAAATCAAAAGAATCAGTAAGCCAGGACTAAGAAAATATGCACCTGCCGACAACCTTCCTAAAGTTATCAATGGATTAGGTATTGCAATTATCTCTACATCACACGGTGTTATAAGTGATAAAGAGGCAAGAACATTAAATGTTGGTGGTGAAATTTTATGTTTCGTTTCATAAAAATTAATAAAACAGAAAAATGTCAAGAATAGGAAAAGCCCCAATAAAAGTTCCAGCTGGTGTAGAGGTTAAAATCTCTAACGACAATGTTGTTACTGTAAAAGGACCAAAAGGTGAACTTCATCAGGCAATTAAACCTGATTTTAAATTAGAATTAAACGAAGGTGTTTTAACACTTACTCGTCCTAATGAAGAAAAAATGAATAAAGCCCTTCACGGGTTATACCGTTCATTACTTAACAACAATGTAATTGGTGTTAAAGATGGGCATACAACTAAACAAGAATTAGTTGGTGTAGGTTATAAAGCTTCTAATGTAGGTCAAATTTTAGATTTGTCTTTAGGATACTCTCACAGAATTATGTTAGAAATACCTATAGAGGTTAAATTAACAACTGTTACTGAGAAAGGTCAGAATCCAACCATCATACTTGAAAGCGCTGATAAGCAATTAGTAGGTCAGTTAGCAGCAAAGATTAGAGGATTCCGTAAGCCTGAGCCGTATAAAGGAAAAGGTATCAGATTCACAGGTGAACAATTAAGAAGAAAAGCGGGTAAATCGGCATCTAAAAAATAATTAGCTAGAAAATGAGCAACGTAAAAGAAAAAAGAAGATTAAAAATTAAACGCAGAGTAGCAGGTGCAATTGTACCAGCGGCAAATCGCCCTCGTTTAGTAGTTTTTCGCAGCAATAGTGAAATATATGCACAGATAGTAGACATAACTAATAAAACCATCTGTTCATCTTCAACACGCGAAAAAGAGATAGCAGGTATTAAAGAAACCAAAACAGCTAAAGCTTCGTTAGTAGGTAAAAAAATTGCTGAAAAAGCAAAAGCCTTCGGAATCGAAACTGTAGTATTTGATAGAAATGGTTTCCTTTACCACGGTAGAGTTAAAAGTTTAGCAGAAGGCGCCAGAGAAGGAGGACTTCAATTTTAATAATTAAAAGAAAATCATGACAAATAGCAATATAAAGCGCGTAAGACAATCCGAACTTGAATTAAAAGAAAAGGTTGTTGCAATTAATCGCGTTGCAAAAGTTACAAAAGGTGGACGTACATTTAGTTTCACAGCTATTGTAGTAGTGGGAGATGGTAATGGCATAGTTGGTAACGGTCTGGGTAAAGCTGGCGAGGTAACCGATGCTATCACAAAAGCAATTGAAGATGCTAAGAAAAATTTGGTGAAAGTTCCAGTTTTAAAAGGCACTATTCCCCATGAGCAATATGGTAAATTTGGTGGAGGCAATGTTTTCATTAAGCCTGCTTCAAGTGGTACAGGAGTTATTGCAGGTGGTGCAATGCGTGCAGTTTTAGAAAGTGCAGGTATTCATGATGTGTTAGCTAAATCTAAAGGTTCATCTAACCCGCACAACGTTGTAAAAGCAACCTTAGACGCATTGTCTAAATTAAGAGATCCTTACACCATCTCTAAACAAAGAAATATTAATTTAAAAAAGGTTTTTAACGGATAATCATATGGCCAAAATAAAAATAACCAAAATTCGCAGTACTATTGGTCAATCTGAGAGAGTAGAAAGAAATCTTGAGGCTCTTGGACTAAAGAAAATCAATAGTTCTAACGTAGTAGAAGAAACACCTTCCATAAAAGGTATATTAAGAAAAGTTAACCATTTAGTAAAAGTAGAAAATATTTAACATGGATTTAAGTTCACTAAAACCTGCAGAAGGTTCGACAAAGAGTCAAAAACGTATAGGCCGTGGTCAAGGTTCTGGAAGAGGTGGTACTTCTACCAGAGGTCATAAAGGCGCACAGAGCAGAAGCGGTTACTCACGTAAAAAGGGTTTTGAAGGCGGTCAAATGCCATTGCAAAGACGTATTCCTAAAGGAGGTTTCAAAAACTTCAATAGAGTTGAATATGCTTCTATTAACCTTGATGTATTGCAAAACTTAGCGGATGAGCACAAATTAACTGTGATCAATCATGAGTCTCTTGTTACTTACAATCTTGTTAACAAAAGAGAAGTATACAAAATTTTAGGTCGCGGCGAATTAAAAGCCAAATTGGAAGTTCATGCTCACCGTTTTTCTGAAACTGCCAAAAAAGCAATTGAAGATATCGGAGGAAGTGCTAATCTTATAGGAAAATAATATAGGAATGAAGAAATTTATTCAAAAATTGAAAGAAATTTGGAGTATAGAAGAGTTAAGAAGTAAAATTCTTAACACGCTTCTGTTCTTGTTAATATACCGTATCGGAACATTTATCATCTTACCTGGTATTGATGGAAGTGTGTTAATGGGTGCTTTACAAAAGCAAACAGAGGGTATATTAGGATTGGTAAATATTTTTGCAGGTGGTGCATTCGGAAGAGGCGCTATCTTTGCATTAGGTATTATGCCATACATCTCTGCCTCAATCGTTATTCAGTTATTGAGTATTGCAGTTCCTTATTTTCAAAGAATCCAAAAAGAGGGTGAAGAAGGTCGTAGAAAAATCAATCAGTATACCAGAGTTTTAACTATCGCTATCACAGCGGTTCAGGCGATTGGTTATCTTTACAACATTACTTCAAAGCCGGATAATTTAGATGCGTTGCTTTTTCACACAAACCCGAGCGTAATGTCCGAGTTTATGTTTATGGCAGTTAACGTTTGTATACTAGTTGCCGGTACCATGTTTACAATGTGGTTAGGTGAGAAGATTACAGACAAAGGTTTAGGCAATGGTATTTCTTTAATCATTATGATTGGAATTATTGATAGATTGCCAGAAGCCTTAGGATTTGAGTTAGATCAAAGATTTACTAAAGGTGGATTGCCATTGTTTATCTTAGAACTGATATTTTGGTTAGTCGTTATCGTTTCAACGATACTATTGATACAAGGTGTTAGAAAGATATCAGTAAATTATGCCAAACGTGTAGAGGGTAATAGAATGACTGGTGGTGCTAGACAATACATACCACTAAAAGTGAATGCTGCAGGTGTAATGCCTATCATCTTTGCTCAAGCCATTATGTTCTTGCCACCTACTATCGCTCAGAATGTTGAAAATCCCGGTGTTTTTCTTCGTTCTCTAAGTGATTACGGTTCGTTTGGCTACAACGCCTTATTTGCCACTTTAATTATCGCCTTTACGTATTTTTACACGGCCATAACGGTTAACCCTAATCAAATGGCTGATGATATGAAAAAGAACGGTGGTTTTATACCAGGTGTTAAACCAGGAAAAAGTACAAGCGATTACATCGACACCATCATGTCAAGAATTACATTCCCTGGATCACTCTTCTTAGCAGCTATTGCAATTTTGCCTTCCATTGCCATGTTATTTGGCATCAGTCAGAGTTTTGCACAGTTCTATGGAGGAACATCCTTGCTGATTATGGTTGGCGTCGTATTGGATACATTACAACAAATTGAGAGTTATTTATTAATGCGTCATTATGATGGATTAATGAAATCAGGAAGAATAAAAGGCAGATCAGGAGCAGTTTCTACACAATCAATTTGATAATTCAAAAAAAACAATTAATTTTGCACCCCCGTAAAAATGGCTAAACAAAGTTCGATAAAACAAGATGGCATCATTGAGGAAGCTTTATCTAACGCTATGTTTAGAGTAAAATTAGCCAATGGACACGAAATAATAGCCACAATTTCAGGAAAAATGAGAATGAATTACATCCGAATTTTACCTGGAGACAAAGTACAAGTAGAAATGAGTCCTTATGACTTAACAAGAGGACGAATTGCATATAGATATAAATAATCAAAAGATATGAAAGTTAGAACTTCAGTAAAAAAGCGCAGTGTAGACTGCAAATTAGTAAAGCGCAAAGGGAAACTCTTTGTGATTTGCAAAAAGAACCCTAAATTTAAACAAAGACAAGGATAATGGCAAGAATAGCAGGTATTGATTTACCCAAAAATAAAAGAGGTGTTATCGGTTTAACCTATATATTTGGAATAGGTGCTAGCAGAGCTGGTAGTATTTTAGATAAAGCCGAAATAAGTCATGATAAAAAAGTGGCTGATTGGAATGATGAGGAATTAACCTCCATAAGAAATATCATTTCAGGTTCATTCAAAACTGAAGGTGAATTGCGTTCTGAAGTGCAATTAAATATCAAGCGTTTGATGGATATTGGTTGTTATAGAGGTACTCGTCATCGTAAAGGCTTACCTTTGCGTGGTCAAAGCACTAAAAATAATGCACGTACCAGAAAAGGTAAACGTAAAACAGTTGCTAACAAGAAAAAAGTTACAAAATAATCAAACATGAGCACAGCTAAAAATACAAAGAAAAAGAAAGTTAAAGTTGACCCAATCGGTCAGGTTCATATCAGAGCATCTTTCAATAATATTATAGTGTCTGTTACCAACACCAACGGTGAGGTTATCTCATGGTCATCTGCTGGTAAAATGGGATTCAAAGGTTCTAAAAAGAATACTCCATACGCAGCACAGTTGGCAAGTCAGGATTGTGGTAAGGTAGCATTTGAACTTGGTTTAAGAAAAGTAGATGTTTTTGTTAAAGGTCCTGGTTCTGGAAGAGATTCAGCTATCAGAAACTTAGCAGCAATTGGACTAGAGGTTATGTCAATTAATGACAATACACCACTTCCACATAATGGTTGCAGACCCCCTAAACGCAGACGTATTTAATCAAATAGTAAATAAAAAATGGCAAGATATACAGGTCCTAAATCAAAAATTGCACGTAGATTCCGTGAGGCTATCTTCGGTCCGGATAAGGCTTTAGACAAAAAACCTTACGGTCCAGGGATGCACGGAAACTCTCGCAGAAGAGGCAAACAATCAGAATATTCTATTCAGCTAGCTGAAAAGCAAAAAGCTAAATACACATACGGTTTATTAGAGCGTCAATTCGCTAAAACTTTTAAAATCGCTGCTGCAAAGCGTGGTGTTACTGGTGAAAACTTATTGAAATTCTTAGAATCAAGATTAGATAACGTAGTTTACAGAATGGGAATTTCTCCAACCCGTAGCGGTGCCCGTCAATTAGTGTTGCACAAACACATATTGGTAAATGGCGAAATTGTAAACATCCCTTCTTATCACTTAAAAGCAGGCGATAAAATCGCAGTTAGAGAAAAATCTAAATCAATGGAAGTTATTACCGGTTCATTAAGTAGCGGTAGAAAACGTTTTGGTTGGATTGAATGGAGTGACAAAGAAATGGAAGGTGTATTTGTAAATATGCCTGATAGATCAGATATTCCAGAAAACATAAAAGAACAACTAATCGTTGAATTGTATTCTAAATAATCATTAATTAAACAAAAAAAGTAAAATGCCAATATTAGCTTTCCAAAAACCTGAAAGAGTAATTATGCACAAAGACACAGACTTTTACGGTCTGTTCGAATTTAGTCCTTTGGAAAAAGGGTATGGTATCACCATAGGAAATTCATTGCGCAGAATATTACTTTCTTCATTAGAAGGTTACGCTATCACATCTGTTAGAATTCAAGGTGTAGACCATGAATTCTCAACAATTAAAGGTGTAGTAGAAGATGTAACCGAAATTGTTTTAAACTTAAAACAAGTAAGATTTAAAAAATTAGCTAAAACGGAGGATAACGAAAAGATATTCATTAGCATTAAAGGTAAAGAAGCTTTTGTAGCTGGAGATATTTCCAGATACACTAATACTTTCGAAGTTTTAAATCCTGATTTGGTTATTTGTAACATGGAACCTTTCGTTAACTTAGAATTGGAAATCACTATCGATAAAGGTAGAGGTTATGTTCAAGCTGACGAAAATAAACCTAAAGATGCCCAAATTGGTCTAATACCAATTGATGCTATCTATACACCAATCAAAAATGTTAAATATTCAGTTGAAGATTTCAGGGTTGAACAAAAAACCGATTACGAGAAATTAATCATTGAATTGCAAACAGATGGCTCTATTCACCCAGAAAATGCTTTGAAAGAAGCTGCTAATATTCTAATCCAACACTTTATTTTATTTAGTGATGAGAATATTTTATTGGATAGTCAAGTGAAAAAACCAGCCCAAGAAGTTGACGAGAATTACCTTCACATGCGTAAAATTTTGAAAACTAATTTAGCTGATTTAGACCTATCTGTTAGAGCTTACAATTGCTTAAAAGCTGCTGAAATTCGCACTTTAGGTGAGCTAGTTAGTTTTGATATTGATGATTTATTGAAATTCAGAAACTTTGGTAAAAAGTCGTTATCTGAATTAGAAGAGTTTGTTAGAGAAAAAGGAATGAATTTCGGAATGGATGTATCTAAATACCACCTTGACGAAGATTAAATAATAGTATAATGAGACACGGAAATAAAGTAAATAAATTAGGGAGAACCGCTTCACATAGACGCGCGTTACTTGCCAACTTAGCCATATCATTGATTAAGCACAAGCGTGTTACTACAACAGTAGCTAAAGCTAAAGCTTTACGTATGTATGTTGAACCGATCATCACAAAATCTAAGAACGACACAATGCATTCTCGCAGAACTGTTTTTTCTTACTTAAGAGATAAGGATAGTATCAAAGAATTATTTAGCACTGTTGCTGAAAAAGTTGCTAACCGTCCAGGTGGGTATACAAGAATTCTAAAGTTAGGTACTCGTATGGGTGATAACGCTGAAATGGCCATGATAGAATTGGTTGATTTTAACGAATACACGGATGCTATAGGCAAAAAAGATACAACAGCTAAAACCAAAACTAGAAGAAGTAGAGGTGCTAAAACTGCTAATGTAGCTGCAGAAAAAGCTGTTGAAACTAAGATAGAAGAATCTCCTGCTGCTGAAGAAATTGCTGCACCAGAAGAAACTCCAGAAGCATAATTGCTTTTGGTTAATAATAATAAAATCGCCCTGCTTGTCAGGGCGTTTTTTTTTTGCCCATATTTTATAAATATCATTCAAATCGTTTATAATTTCTTTACTTTTACAATTCATTATGGAGAATAAGACAATAAATGTTGTAATCATTTCTGTTGCGGTCGTATTGGGCGCATTTGTTATTGCAAATGGTTGGGTAAGATCCAAACAACAAAATCAAACGATTACTGTTACTGGATCTGCACAGCAGGATTTTATTTCTGATTTAATTGTTTGGAATGGCTACTATTCACGAAATAATTATTCACTTCAGGATGCCAATGCTCAATTGAAAGCTGATGCAGAGACGATTAAGAAATACCTAATTAAGAATGGAGTAAAGGAAATGGAAATTAAATTTTCAGCTGTGAATATTCAAAAAACGTATAAGACTACTACGAATTCTGATTATTCAAGAACAGAAGCTTTTGACGGTTATAATTTATCGCAAACTGTTACCGTTGAATCTAAGAATGTAGATAAACTAGAATCCCTTTCACGAGAGGTTACTCAGTTGATCGATCAAGGTATTGAACTGACTTCAGAAACGCCCAGTTACCTTTATACTAAGTTGGCAGACCTAAAGCACGAATTGATTTCAAATGCCACGAAAGATGCCAATGCTAGAGCCTTTAAAGTAGCCACCAAGGCAGGAAGTGGATTGGGTAAGTTGCGCAAAGCTGATTTGGGTATTTTTCAAATTACGGGTCAAAATAGCACCGAAGATTATACCTATGGAGGAGCCTATAATACCTCTTCAAAAAATAAAACCATTACTGTTACCGTGAAATTGCAGTTCGGAACAGATTGATGGCCATGCAACTTAAATAAGTGCCAATATGAAGTTGAGAATAGTTTTACAATTTGTGCTTATTATAGTAATATTTAATCTAAATGCTCAAATTGTAAATAAGTCTAAATTAGATAGCTTTTTTAGCTTTCTAAACGAGAAAAATAAAACCATGGGTAGCATTTCCATTTCGAAAAATGGAAAGCAAATTTATTCAAATGCCATTGGTTTTTGTGCAATCAATTCTCAACTTAAACTACCTGCAAACGGCGAATCAAAATATAGGGTCGGATCGGTTACCAAAACATTTACAGCTACAATGGTATTTCAGTTAATTGAAGAAAATAAGCTTGCGCTTTCTGTTACGCTTAATCAATTTTTTCCTCAAATACCCAATGCCTCCAATATTACAATTGGCAATTTACTCAATCACAGAAGTGGTTTATCAGATTTTATTAATGACACCAATTATTCGGAATGGACTTCAAAACCTAGGACGAAAGTGGAGATTTTGAATTTTTTGAGTAAGGGGAAAGTTTTATTTAGTCCTGATATGGCTATGCAATATTCTAATACAAATTATCTTTTATTAGGCTACATTATAGAAAGTATAACTGGTAAATCCTATTCGGAAAATATAAGAAGTGTAGGCTCCCCCAAAAAGAGTACGTTTAATAATAATACAAAAAGTATTAATTT
>JAQSCZ010000047.1 GCA_029945665.1 bacterium
ACAAAAATAACACTTTTTTATCAATTATGGATGATTACGGACATTCAAATTAATTATCTATTCGTTGTAGATATTTTCAACGAGGGAGTAGATATTCCGGAAATTGACACTGTGCTTTTCTTAAGGCCTACCGAAAGTTTAACTATTTTCCTACAACAATTGGGGAGAGGACTGCGCCTATCAGAAAATAAAGATTGCTTAACAGTTTTAGATTTCGTTGGCAATGCAAAACCTGAGTATAATTTTGAAAATAAATTTAGAGCTTTAATTGGTAAAACAGCCACCACAGTTCACAAAGAAATTGAAGATAATTTTCCACATTTGCCACTCGGTTGTTCTATTGTTCTTGAAAAGAAAGCAAAAGAAATAATCTTACAAAATATTAAGGCTTCAACTGCCTTAAATAGAAATCAAATATTGCAAAAAATTAGAAACTTTAAACATCAAACAATTTTGCCTTTAACTTTGAAAAATTTTATAGAGTTTTATGATATACCACTTCAGTATATTTATAAATGGGGAAGTTGGAAACGGCAATGTCAACTAGCCAATGTAGAACCAATATTTGATGAAAAAAATGAAAAAGAAATAGTTTCAACAATCAGTAACAAATGGCTATCATCAAATTCTACGAGCTATTTTAATTTCATCCTTAATTTGGCAAAAAAGGATTTTAAAATATCAATTAAAGGCCTAAATGAAAATGAAAACAAAATGCTTCTAATGCTTCATTATGACGTCTGGCAAAATGCAGGTGGATATTACACAATAGAAGATAGTATAAAACAAATAGGGCAGAATAGGGTGCTTGTTGAAGAAATAATAGAAGTTTTAGAAATATTAATAGATAAAATTGATTTCAAAGAAGTAGATATATATCTTCCTTACCAACAACCACTTAAAATTCATTCACGTTATACAAGGGATCAAATTTTAGTAGCTTTCAACATGAATACATTTGAGAAAGTCTCATCAAATAGAATTGGAGTTGGAGTAGCCGAAAATAAGGATTTAAAAACCGAATTATTATTCATTAATCTAATAAAATCAGAAGAAAATTTTTCGCCAACCACGATGTATGACTATTATGCTATCAACGAATATTTATTTCATTGGCAAAGTCAAAATTCTGCGGGGCCTGAAACGTCAAAAGGGATGTCATACATTGAACATGAGAAAAATCAAAAACGTATACTTCTATTTGTACGAGAAAAATCAAAAGATGAGTATGGCAATACTATGGGATATGTTTTTGTTGGCGAAGGAAATTTAAAAGATTACAACGGTTCTAAACCAATGAATATTAAATGGGAATTAAATGAACCCTTACCCCATTATTTATGGAAAGATGCAGCTAAATTGTTGGTTGGGTAAAGTTGTGGTAGGTAAATTAACAATGCAGTTGATTTATTAATTTGAAGCATAATACTTGTGACATCTTTCTTTGTTTCTCTGCCATTCCAAACCCATCTACCCCAAAAAGCACCCCAAAAAAAGGGGACAACTTGCGCTGTCCCCTTGGTACAATTTACATATAATAGGAAAAATTATTTCACCATCAATTTTTGAGTCGATACCCTATCGCCTACAGTGCTGCTAATAAAATAAAGACCTTTGGTTAAGTCGGTGGTATTTAAGCTGTAATTAGAAGTGCCTGCTGGAAGTAAGATGTGCAATACCTTTTGTCCCAAAGCATTGCAAATACTTACCGTAGCAGCTTCAGTTCTGTTATCACCAAAATTAATCTGCAACTGTCCTTCCGTTGGATTCGGATAGACACTGAAACTGCTTGCATTGGTTTCATCGATGCTGCTGGTGTTGCTAAAGGTAACCACGGTGCCGTTTGCCAATACAGCGATTAAGCCAAAGGCAGGTCCATTTTGATTACTTGTAGGAGTTAAGAAACCAGAAGCTAAAACAACCGCAGAACTGCCACCCAATGAAGCTAAAGCAGCTTGGAAGGTAGCAACAATAGGTGTTCCAGCAGCTGGCGTAACATCTAATCTGTAATTGGCAGCTGGTACTGGTATGTAAGGGGTAATGGCACCATAAGGCGCATCGTTCACCAAAGTGGCCACATCTCTTGCAATAACATCAACCGTTGGGGCATCAGAAGCACCGTGCACCACGCGGAAATCAACATTGCCTGGGGTTAGGGCAGCTTCGCGCATTTGATCTTGTAAGAACAAAGTAAATGCGGTGGATTTTGAATCAGGATTGGCTGCAAAATTTGCAGGATTTAAAACACCATTGGCCACGGCTATGTAACTGTTTCCGTTGGCCAAGGTTACTTTAAAGTTTTTAAGCGTATCGTTTACAGACATACTGGTACCAGGCGCAACACCAATATTTAATTCTACACTTGCAGGTACAAAAATATAGGGAGTAGCGGTGCGGAACGCAAAGTTATCGAGTAACAAAGCGCCATTCACATACACATCTACACTGGCAGCAGCAGGGTCGGCCGCATTGTGTATCACTTGCAAACGGGCTTGGCTAGTTGCAGGCAATGCTACTACTGTGCCATTGGCCAAGGCAGCAAATACACCAAAAGCAGGTCCGTTTTGATTGCTAGCAGGCGCTAAGAAACCAGAGGCAAATATAACGGCAGAACCACCACCAAGTGCTGCTAGGTCGGCCTCGAAAGAAGCAACAATTGGGCTACCAGCAGCAGGTGTTACGTCTAATACATATTTTGCAGCCGGTACAGAAATGTAAGAAGTGATATCGCCATAGGAGGCATCATTTACCAGCGTAGTTACCGTTCTGGCTATAACATCAACTGTAGGTGCATCGCTGGCGCCGTGTACTGCAACAAAATCGACATTGGTGCCAGTAAGTGCCACATTGCGTATGTTATTTTTCAAAAACAAAGTAAAAGCACTGGCTTTGGCATCGGGGTTTGAAGCAAAATTAGCTGGGTTCAAAACACCATTGGCAATGGCGATGTAACGATCGCCACTAGCGAGGGTAACTGTAAAATTCTTCAGTGTATCGTTGGCAGAGGTACTGTTGCCAGGCGCTACACCAATGTTAAGGGCCACACCGGCCGGTACGGTTAAAAAGTTGGTGGCCGTTCTAAAGGCAAAATCATTGAGGGTAATGGTGCCATTAACATACACATCTACTGTGGCTGCGGCTGGGTCTGCAGCGTTGTGTATGACTTGTAATTCGGCCGTTTGGCCATAAGCTTGTGCGGCAAACAAGAATGTCGCTGCGGGCACAAGAAACGATTTGAAGATTTTCTTTTTCATGGTTATAAATAAATTAATTGTTAAAATACATTGGCGGTTAAACGCCTTAGATTTTATTTTGTTTAGTATTTCTTAAACATAATTATTCATGAAAATCGTTAAGTGCTTGTAATCAGGTAAATAAATAAAATAATGGATTAAATTTTGACAATTTTATTACAATTTAATAAGTAGTTTTAAATGACAATAAATGGAATTATAGCAGTTTGGGTTCAGCCAATTTGGTGTTTTCTGATAACGGTATTTGTGATAAGCTTAAGGATGCAAATTACTGAGATTTTACAGACCCTGTTGAGACTATGTAGAGGCATAATTCATATTTCAAAAAATTCCCTTGATAAGACTTATTTTAATGTGAGTTCAGTTTAACTTCATTGATATAATATCTTGATTTTAGGGTTAATGGACAAAAATGGTGTTAGTAATCTCTGAAACCCATAGCAGGCGTACA
>JAQSCZ010000048.1 GCA_029945665.1 bacterium
CAAGGGCTCACGAATGATTTATTGCCAAATCTTGGAAAAGTTCGGATCAGTGTGAGAAGATATTAATAAATTTATTAAAGACGGGACTATGTCTGATTTTATTAAAACTCTGATAATAGAACTTACAGATTAACTAAATTTTATAAATGAAATTTTACTTTTAAAAGGTTAAAATCATATGACAACATTGCTAGAACCACCGGCTATAACAGCACCGACCCAAAAGGCGTAGTTTCGTTTTTCACAGACCCATTTGTGCAAACCGATAATTCAGTCCGCCATAAGCGGATGAAGTTTACGGCAATAACTCGCCCTTTGGGTAGCTACAAAACGTTCACAATCACCCCAAAAACCCCACACAACCACCAACAACAAACAAAAATATAACTCAAAAACACCAACCCTTTTTCACCCTATTTTCGTTTGCCCAACCCCACCCAAAGCTCACCCAACATCATAGCAGTGAACTGGTGAAAATTTGAGAGCAACTTTTACTCATAATAAGCTTTTAAAATTTATCTTTACTGCCAATAAAAAAGAGAATAAAAAATGTTCGAACAGACTTTTAAAAATATAGATGATATACTGCACAAGGATGCTGGTTGTGGTAGTGAGTTGGATTATGTGGAGCAGACCTCGTGGGTGTTGTTTCTTAAATACCTAGATGATTTAGAAAATGACAAAGCCACCGCTGCTGAGCTAACTGGCAAAACCTATACGAATATTATTGAAAAAGAATACCAATGGAACAGTTGGGCTGCACCCAAAAAGAAAAAAGATGGTGGTGAGCTTGTCGAACTAGATCATCACAATGCTTTGACTGGCGACGACCTTTCTAATTTTGTGAATATTAAATTATTCCCCTACCTCAAAAAGTTTAAAGCAGATGCCGTAAGTGCCGATACCATTGAATATAAAATTGGTGAGATTTTTAGTGAATTAAAAAACCGCATACAAAGTGGTTATAATTTGCGAGAGGTAATAAACCGCATAGATGAGCTCCGTTTTAGAACCCATGCCGAAAAGCATGAAATGAGTCATTTATATGAAGATAAGATTAAAAACATGGGCAATGCTGGGCGCAATGGTGGCGAGTATTATACCCCACGACCATTAATTAAGACAATTATTAAAGTAGTTG
Organism: bacterium; assembly: GCA_029945665.1. Lineage (GTDB taxonomy): Bacteria > Bacteroidota > Bacteroidia > NS11-12g > UBA955 > JABMMZ01. Next base: position 1,142 of record JAQSCZ010000048.1, read on the forward strand.
CACCAACTATAGGGCAAACTATATACGATGGCGCAGTGGGCAGTGCTGGTTTCTTATGCGAGGCTTATGATTATTTGCGCAGCAGTAAAAACCTTACCACTAAGGACATTGAAACCTTGCAGAAAAAAACTTTTTATGGCAAGGAAAAAAAATCATTGGCCTATATTATTGGCATTATGAATATGATATTGCATGGTGTAGAAGCACCCAATATTATACATACCAATACCCTTGCCGAAAACTTGGCGGATATACAAGAAAAAGACCGCTATGATATTGTATTGGCCAACCCTCCTTTTGGCGGAAAAGAAAGAGCCGAGGTGCAACAAAATTTTCCGATAAAAACAGGTGAAACCGCCTCTTTGTTTATGCAGCATTTTATTAAAATTATGAAAGCTGGGGGCAAAGCAGGTGTGGTAATAAAAAATACATTTTTGAGCAATACCGACAATGCTTCGGTGAGTTTACGAAAACTCATTCTTGAAAATTGCAACCTGCATACCGTGTTAGATTTGCCAGGCGGAACATTTACTGGTGCAGGGGTAAAAACAGTGGTCTTGTTTTTTGAAAAAGGCAGCAGCACCAAAAATATTTGGTTTTACCAACTGAACTTAGGTAGAAATTTAGGAAAACAAAACCCATTGAACGAAAACGATTTGGCCGACTTTGTTGCCTTGCAAAAAACCAAAGCCGATAGCCCTAACTCATGGAGCATTGATGTTGGGACACTGAGCGGAGCTGAAGTGGACCTAAGTGCCAAAAACCCCAACAAAAAAGAAGAGGCCGCCTTGCGCCAACCACAACAAATTTTAGAAGAAATGAAAGCCTTGGACGAAGAATCTGCTGATATTTTAAACTCAATTTTGGAACTGATATGAGAAATTGGGAAGTAAAAAATTTGATGGAATTGGCTAATGTTAGCACAGGAAAATGGGATGCTAATCACGCAAGTGAAGAAGGTAAATTCAGGTTCTATACCTGTGCTTATGATTATTTATTATGTGATACTAATCGCTTTTCAGGAGAATGTCTGATACTTCCTGGTAATGGTGTTAATGTTGGAGAGGTATTTTATTATGACGGTGAATTTGATGCTTATCAAAGAACATATGTCCTAAGTGGTATAAAATTATTTCCAAAATATCTGCATTATCATATGCTTCTTTACTGGAAGGAATTAGGAACGAAGCTTCAATATGGTTCTGCAACTAATTTCATTAAGATTGGAAACTTCAAAGATTATGTAGTTCAGTTTCCCCCACTCCCCGAGCAACAACGCATAGTAGCCATCTTAGACCAAGCCTTTGCCGCCATAGCCAAGGCAAAAGCCAATGCCCAACAAAACCTACAAAATGCCAAAGAACTTTTTGAAAGTTATTTGCAAGGGGTGTTTGAGAATGGGAATTGGGAGAAGAAAAAGTGGGGCGAATTATGCGAATTTGTTAGAGGACCATTTGGAGGTAGTTTGAAAAAAAACATTTTTAAAGAAGATGGTTATGTTGTCTATGAACAAAAACACGCAATCCACGACCACTTTAATCAATTAAGATATTTTATTGATGAAGAAAAATTCAATGAAATGAAACGATTTGAATTATTTGCTGGTGATATAATAATGAGTTGTTCTGGTGTTACTTTGGGTAGAGTTGCAATAGTTCCAGAAGGCTTGAAAAGAGGAATTATAAATCAAGCCTTATTAAAATTAACGCCAAAGAAAAACATATCTGTTCATTTTATAAAACATTGGTTAAGAAGTAGCATTTTCCAAAAAATAATTTTTGATTATGCGGGCGGAGCAGCTATTCCAAATGTTCCTGCGGCTAAAATCCTAAAGGACATTTTAATTCCCTGCCCAAGTCTTAAAGAACAAGAAAGAATTGTAAATGAAATTGAAATTGTTTTAGATGAAACTAAAAGGCTTGAAATAATTTACCAACAAAAAATAAATGATTTGGAGGAGTTAAAAAAATCTATTTTGCAAAAAGCGTTTAGTGGAGAATTGAAAATGTCAAATATGCAAGTAGTTAATTTTTAATGGCTAGAGAAGTAATAAAAATAATGGTTTCGTCTTCAGTATATGGTTTTGAAAAGGACCTTAGACAATTATGCGCTACTTTGGAAAGTTATAAAAGTCCTGATTATGAATATCAAGTACTAAACAGTTATATTGGCAGTATATATGTCGCTCCAGGAGTCTCAAACACAGAAGCTTGTTTGAGAGCAGTGGATGAATGCGACTTTTTCTTTGGAATAATTTTACCCCGTTATGGTTCTGGTATCACTCATCAAGAATTTATAAGAGCCATTGAACAAGATAAACCAAGAGGGTTCTTAAGTCACTTTTCCGTTAGGTATGCTCGCGAGTTATTAGCTCAGTATATGTACACGAATATTAAAACCAGAGCACGAAACCCTGCATTTACCTTTGCAAAAACACCAGTCTTTGATGATGCAAGAATTATAGATATGTATAATGAAGCTATTCAAGATAGTTTGCCATTAGACCAAAGAAGATGGGCACACGAATTTGGACATTTTGATGGAGATGAGATGAAATTTGTGGAAACTGAATTTAAAAACATTAATAGACTGAAAGCTGACCTTGATGAATTAGCAAGATTAAAAGCATTACAACCATGAAAGACGAACAACTTATAAAAACTCTGATTAAGCAAGGAGAGAGTGAACAGCTTGAATTTAAAGAAGAGGTTCGAAAAGACGATATTGCCAAAGCACTATGCGCATTTTTAAATGCAAAAGGAGGTATCGTGCTTATTGGTTTACAAGATAATGGTAAAGTAGTTGGTATTAATGATGCTGAAAAGCATGAAGCTGAATTAAAATCGTATCTTTTCAATGCTATTATTCCAGAAGCACCTATTAGCATAACAACTGAAATTATTGGCACCAAAAAGGTGCTATTGGCAAAAGTTTGGAGCGGCTCTAAACCGCCATATGTTTTTAATGGTGTAATCTATTTCAGAAAAGGACTTCAAACTGCTAAAGCTTCACCAAATGATATTTCAAAACTAATTATTGAACGACAAAAATCCGAACTGCATTGGGAACGTCAACCTGCTTTGGGAATTGAGATTGATGATTTGGATGAATTAGAAATCCGAAAAACATTAAAGGACCTAAACACTTTTGGAAGAGGTAAAACATTTACCAATAATGAAATTGAAGAATTTCTAACCTTTTACGGATTATATCAGAATGGTAACTTAACTAATGCGGCGGTTATTTTATTTGCCAAAGAACCTACACGCTATCTCCCTCAATGCCGTGTTCGACTTACTGTTTATAAAGGTTCTAAATCCTCAGATATATTTGTACATGATAAATTTTTTGAAGGTAATCTTTTTAGGAATATTGAAGATATTCTTCAGTTTTTTGAAGTAAATATTGCAACTAAAAGCACATTTTCAGATAAAAACTGGCACCGTAAAGATTCACCATTCCCCAAACTAGCCCTTCGCGAAGGTTTAATGAATGCATTAATTCATCGTGATTTTGCTAATATATCCAGCACTGTTAATGTTGCATTTTATCCAAATCGTTTAGAAATCATCAATTCTGGTGAACTTTATGGTGGTTATACTCCTTCAGCCCTTTCCAAAAATCATCTATCTGTTCCTCGTAATCCTGATATAGCACATATTTGCTTTCTTAGAATGATGATAGAGAAAATTGGCCGTGGTACAATTAATATGATTGAAGATTGCGAAAGTAAAGGTTATCCAAAACCTATATGGGAAAGTAAGCTTGGTGCTACAACACTTATATTTCCTGATATTACAGTTACAGCTAGAACAGATGATGCTGTAAGTGATGCTGTAAGTGATGCTGTAAGTGATGCTGTAAGTGATGCTGTAAGTGATGCTGTAAAAAGAGGTATAGTTGATGCTGTAAGTGATGCTGTAAATGATGCTCTAATTGATGCTGTTAGAGCAATACTAGTTAATGATGGAGCATCAATTAATGATGTAATAGAAAAAACAGGCAAATCCAATGCAACAGTAAAAAGGTACTTACAAATATTAAAGGAGATTGGTTTAGTTGAGTTTAAAGGTGCCGCAAAAACTGGAAAGTATTATATTATGGCTAAGGCATTAGCTAAATTAAAAAAGAAACCATGAACGAAGCAGAAACAAGAGCAGAACTTATTGACCCCAAGTTAAAGGCTTGTGGTTGGGGTGTTGTAGAAGGTTCTAAAGTATTACGTGAATACAATATTACCGCTGGTAAAATTCAAACTGGTGGTGTAAGAGCCAAAAAACTCACTGCCGATTATGTGTTGGTGTACAAAGGCATTAAGCTGGCAGTAATAGAAGCTAAAAGCGATGACTTAGGTGTAGGCGAAGGTGTGGCACAAGCCAAACAATACGCTGAGAAATTAAAATTAGAAACAACTTACAGCAGCAACGGAAAAGAGATTTACAGCATCTGTATGAAAACAGGTGCAGAAGGTTTGGTGACAGATTATTTAACACCCGAAGAACTTTGGAATAAGACCTTCCCTTATACAGGCACAGGGAACAGTTCGGTCGCTAAGCTTGTCGAAGCGTGGCGAATAAAATTTGCAGATGTGCCGTATGAGGATAAAAGTGGCACTTGGCAATTGCGGTACTATCAAGAAATAGCGGTGCGAAATACCATAGAAGCCATTGCCAAAAATCAACAACGCATATTATTAACCCTTGCAACAGGCACAGGTAAAACAGCCATTGCTTTTCAAATAGCATGGAAATTATTTCAAACCCGTTGGAACTTGTCATCTGGTAGTTCAGACTACGTCGCAAGAAGACCACGCATATTATTTTTAGCAGATAGAAACATATTAGCCGACCAAGCCTTCAATGCTTTTTCAGCATTTCCGGATGATGCCAAGGTTAGAATAAAACCAAGCGATGTGAGCAAGAATGGACGAGTGCCCACCAATGGTAGCATCTTTTTTACCATCTTCCAATCCTTTATGTCTGGCAAGGATAAAGACGGAAACCCTGTTCCCAATTATGGTCAATATGCGCCCGACTTTTTTGATTTTATCATCATAGACGAATGCCACCGTGGTGGGGCCAACGATGAAAGCAATTGGAGAGGCATATTAGATTATTTTGGTCCAGCAGTACAACTCGGTTTAACGGCTACACCCAAACGCAAAGACAATGTAGATACTTATAAATATTTTGGTGAACCTGTTTATATTTATTCACTCAAGGAAGGTATCAACGATGGTTTCTTAACGCCCTTTAAAGTTAAGCGCATTCAAACAACATTGGATGATTATATTTATACCAGTGATGACCAAATCATAGAAGGTGAAATTGAAGAAGGCAAACGCTACACTGAGCCCGACTTCAATAGAATAATTGAGATAAGAGCAAGAGAAGCAAAGCGTGTTAAAATTTACATGGACGAGGCCAATCAAAAAGAAAAGACCATTATTTTTTGTGCCACCCAAGACCATGCCGCCGCAGTGCGTGATTTAGTAAACCAGTACAAGAAAAGCAATGACCCCAATTATTGTGTGCGTGTTACTGCCAACGATGGAGAAATTGGCGAACAATTTTTAAGGGAGTTTCAAGACAACGAAAAAACCATTCCAACCATCCTTACAACCTCTCAGAAGCTCTCAACAGGTGTAGATGCCAGAAATATACGCAACATCGTTTTAATGCGCCCTGTGAACTCAATGATAGAGTTTAAGCAGATTGTAGGCAGAGGTACCCGTTTATTTGATGGCAAGGAGTTCTTTACCATCTATGACTTTGTAGATGCATACCACCATTTTGCCGACCCTGAATGGGATGGTGAACCTTTAGAACCAGAAATACCTGTAGTAGGTGAGCCACCGCAGCCATTTACACCAACACCTAAAGAACCTGGTGCAGGTGGTGAGGGAGGACAAAGACCACAAAAAATAAAAATAAAATTGAAGGATGGCAAAGAAAGAGAAATTCAACACATGATTTCTACTTCGTTTTGGAGTGCCGATGGCAGACCCATTTCATCCGAAGAATTTTTAAATAATCTATTTGGCGAGTTACCTAATTTATTTAAAAATGAAGAGGAACTAAGAACACTTTGGAGCAATCCTTTAACTAGAAGAACGCTTTTAGAAAAGTTAAATGAGGCAGGTTTTGGAAAGGAAGTATTGGCGACCTTACAACAATTAATAGATGCCGAAAAAAGTGACTTGTATGATGTGTTGGAATATGTATTCAACAGCGACATTAAACCCATGACAAGAGAAGCCAGAGTAGCAGCAGCACAAGCAACCATTTTTGCGTTACTAGACAATAAACAAAAGGAGTTTATTGAATTTGTGCTTAGTAAATATATTGAAACAGGTGTTGAGGAATTGGACCAAGAGAAGCTACCAATTTTACTAACCAACAAATACCAATCATTAGAAGATGCCAAAGAAATATTAGGAAACGTTGCCAATATTAGCAAGCTGTTTATAGAGTTTCAGAAGTATTTGTATGAGGAGAAAGTGGCTTAATGACAACAAACAGCTGACATACACCATACCATCTCAAACCCAACACTTCCAAAGATTAATAATGACAACAAATAAGTACATAACTTCGGAAAAACAACTGATTACTTCCTTGGCATGGTTTAGAAGCAGGTATGCCTTATTTATGGGACTATCGCTGGAAAGAGCAGCGAACAAACAAAACATAGAAGCGTTTGGAAAGCGCTGGATTGGTGCATTCAAAGTAGATTGGGAAGATGCTTTTATAAGTCTAAGCAATAAAAATATTATTGAATGCTCAAACAATGAATACTCCTTTACAGACCATGGAAATAGCGTTAAAGATGACATTGATACGGAAATACCTTTTTACAAATATGAGTATGATAATTATTTTCAATTAGAGCATAACAGTAAGGCACATGCTAAATTCTGCGAAATGGTTTATGGCTTAAATCTGTCGCAGCATGGCTTAATAGATCAGGCTGAACTCTCAATTGTAATTGATCAAATAAAAATAAACGCTCCCAATAGTATCCTCGATATTGGCTGTGGCAATGGAAAAATAACAGAATGGATTGCTGAACAAACACAAACAGGTTGTGTTGGAATTGATATTTCTAGCGAAGCAATCATGAATGCAAATAAAAGAACTAAAGACCATAAATTTCTAAAATTTGAAGAAGGCAACCTCAATGATTTAAGCAATTTAAAAGAACAAGATGCTGTGTTATTTTTAGACACCCTTTATTATTCAAACAATTTAAAAAACACCATCAGCCAAGCGCATGAATTATTAAATGCAGGTGGTCGTATCTATGCTTATTTTTCGCAATGGATAATGGATGTGCATTACCACGAAAACCTACAGGTTGACAAAACACATCTTGCGAACGTATTAAATGAGCTAAAATTAAATTATACCCATACAAACCTCACAAAATCTGGTATCGTACATTGGAAAAAAAAGTTAGAGGTATTAAACCTTTTGAAAAATGAGTTTATAGCCGAGGGAAGTGATGATCTTTGGAAATACAGACACCAAGAAGCTGAAAGATATGCAAATTGGGGAGATGATAAGTATGCCAGATATTTGTATGAAATTAAGAAATGAAAAAGTTGAAAAGCAAAACCGATAACAGCGGGTTCAAGCAAAAGTCGGTTTAGTGATAAAATCGGAACTCGGCAGTTCGATAACTTTTGGAGGATAAATATTCAATTCGATAAAAAATGAATTGATACTTTAGACAAACTGTTTTTATATGCAATTATTAGAGACCTCAACGGCAGCAATCTAAAGAAAATAAAATGCCTTTTTTGTTTCACTTTAGGGAAACTTTCTTATCTTTGTATCGTGGACAAAAAACAGAAATGTAGAATGATTATGTTTTACAAGCACTACTTTCAAGACTTCTTCGACCAACAGAATAAAAAAGTAAAAGCAAAAATTGTTTGGACTTTTGAATTGGTTGAAGACTTGCAAAGAGTTCCAGAAACTTATCTTAAACACATTGAAAACACTGAAGGGCTTTATGAAATCCGAGTTCAATTAGGAAGCGACATTTTTAGAATTTTCTGTTTTTTTGACCAAGGACAATTGGTTGTTTTAGCAAATGGCTTTCAAAAGAAAACTCAAAAGACACCAAAGAAAGAAATTGAAATGGCACTTAAAATAAAAGCAGAATATGAAAACGAAAAATAAGAATTTAATGACACTCGAAGCGTTCAAAGAAAAAAATTACGGCCAACGTGGGACAAAGAAACGTGATGAACTTGAATCAGGTTACGATGCATTTAAAATTGGTGCTTTAATTCACGACACACGTTTAGAAATGGGGATGACACAAGAGCAACTCGCTGAAAAAGTGGGGACAACTAAATCCTATATTTCTAAAATTGAAAACAATTTAAAAGAAGCACGTATTTCGACACTTCAAAAAATCATTGAACTTGGTTTTGGCGGTAGACTTGAACTTAACATAAAAATCTAACGACTAACTTTTACGGGAAAGAAAAACTGCATGTTATAACTGATATAAGCAAAAGTCGGTTTAGTGATAAAATCGGAACTCCGCAGTTCGATAACTTTGGGAGGTTATTTAATGTGAATCTGGGTTAAGAATATTTATCTAACCTATTGTATCAAATATTTTAATCCTATTCATTTTCTTCTCCTTTTTGTTTGTACAAAAAAGTAGCAAAACTTAGCCGAAGGCGTTCTCATGAGCTTGCGAATAAAAACCACCGCGCATAGAAAATTTCAATTGGTCTTCACGCGCAGGCTCGCCCTTCATCCCTGACCAATTAAAATTTTTACTTCCCGACGGAAATCGGGCTGCACCCCCAGCACATTCGGTTCGATAATATATTTCTTCTACTTTTTTGTTTGGACAAAAAAGTAGCAAAAAAACCACCACGCATAGAAAATTTCAATTGGTCTTCACGCGCAGGCTCACCCTTCATCCCTGACCAATTAAAATTTTTACGCATGCGTGGACTCAACGCGCAGATCCTGACTTCGATAAAATTTGTCCAATTTTAGTGCAGAGTGGTCATAGTTATTACTTTTTTTATTTTGCTCAAAACTTAATCATGGTCTTATTGAAATTTTTACGTCCCGATAGCAATCGGGATGGGGACAATGAACCCATTGGAATAATTATAGCCGCAGACAAACACGAATTTTTGGTAAAATATGCAATGGGCGGAATTTCAAATAAAATTTTCGTTTCTAAATATCAACTCTACCTACCCGACAGAAAAGTATTAGAAGATAAAGTAAAAGAAATATTGGGCAGCGAATAAATTCGCCCTATTTGGACGCATATTTAAAAACCGAACTTAATTCCGCTCCGGCTGCGCCTCCGCTCCATGCAGCTCTGTTGACAACACAATTGGAAATAAAATGAAAGTGTCTATTTTTATGCCTACTCAAAAAGGGGAGCCTACACTCCCTTAAATCAACAGCCGCTAAACTACCCTGCTATATCTTAATTTTGTATTCACATTTGGTATAATTACTTTCGTGGGGTAACAGTCACTTTAACTTGTTTAAAAATTCACCAGTCCTTCGCAAAATAATCAAACATCCTCTGGGGCTTGTTGGCTTGCTGATTATTGTATGTTGCACTGTTATTAGTATCTTGGGCTATGCCATTACCCCCGATAAAACAAAGCATGCCAATGCCATTAATTTGCCAATCGCCTTGTTAAAACCCGCTACTAAAATTCAATTCATTGAGATTGGTGAAGCCCCTGCCTCATTTGTAAATTTCATATATGGAGCAACCGAATCGGTGAAACAAATAGCCATCACCAATTACCAGATAACCCACGACACCCTTACCATCGATTTATACAATGGTGGCCTAGAAACTAATTTACAAGAAAAATATGCCCTTCCTAAAATTCAGCCTTACCGCTTTATTTCAAAGACATTTTGGTTGGGTACCGATGGCCTGGGCCGCGATTTATTAAGTCGCCTATTAATAGGCACCCGCATATCGCTTTCTGTAGGTATTGTATCTGTTGTCTTATCATTGCTTATCGGCACGCTATTAGGTTTGATGGCTGGCTATTTCCGCGGCCCTACCGATCATATTATCTCTTGGCTAATGAATGTTATTTGGAGTCTGCCGACCATGCTTTTGGTCGTAGCCATTAGTTTTGCTATGGGCAAAGGTTTTTGGCAAATATTCATAGCCATTGGCCTAAGCAGTTGGGTGGAGGTGGCCCGAGTAGTGCGCGGTCAAGTGTTTAGCATTCGCGAAAAAGAATACATTCAGGCAGCGAAAGTATTGGGTTTTGGGTCTTGGAGTATCATGTTCAAACATATTTTACCCAATTTAAAAAGTTCCTTAATCGTATTAGCCGTAGCCAATTTTGGTTCTGCTATTTTGTTAGAATCAGGTTTGAGTTTTTTGGGTCTTGGGGTCTCTCCTCCCACTCCCAGTTGGGGCATGATGATAAAAGAATACTATGCGTACATTATGTTCGACAATGCCTATTTGGCTATTATTCCAGGTTTGGCCATTATGGCCTTGGTAATGGCCTTTAACTTTATTGGCATTGCACTGCGCGATGCCCTCGACATTCATATCAAATCTTAACGCATGACAGACACACAAAAGAACAATCCTTTGCATGGCATTACCCTCGAAATGATGTTACATTATTTGCATGCTCTTTACGGTTGGGAACAATTGCATTACCACATTCCAGTGAATTGCTTTGTTAGCAATCCTTCGATAAAATCCAGTTTAAAATTCATGCGCAAAACACCCTGGGCCCGCACCCGATTAGAGTCGCTATTCACCTATGTTACCAGAGACGGAATCGACCAAAGTTTATTTCCAAACACTACAAAATAACAGATGAAACGCCTCGCATTTAAACTCGTTTTTATGATCTCAATTTTTTGTTGTGTATCTAACTTAACTGCACAAAAAAAACAGTCCAAATACAAAGTTGATTCTTCAAAAATAATACACAGAAAATCTTCCATACCCTGTGTAAAACCGACTGATAAACATGCAATGGTGGGCCTACCTTTGGCCTATTACAATTTCAATACACAGGTACATGCGACCTTTAATTATTTGGATAGTAATAATAAAACCACGGCCATTACGGTCTACGATTTCTATATCGACGATAGCTCTTACTATGCTGCCTTATATGAGTCATACCGGCAAGCAGGCAAGGTAATATCGAGTTTAAGAATAGAAGAATTAAAAGACAGCCTAGAGTTTAAAGTTGACTTTAAGGATACCAGCAGAACTTTACAATTTATAAATAGAAAAAACTGTTCGGGTAGCAACAGCAAATTCAGAGAAATTATTGAACACCGCGCCAGATTTTATTCGGCCACGGGGCAATCGCAAAACATACAAGGTTACCTCTGTAACGAGTATGTTTGGAACAACGGTCAAACATTGAATACCATTTGGGTTACAGCAGTTGAAGATGCTTTTCTAACCAAGTTGCGCCAAGACTTATTATTTGCATTGTACTATGAACCCGTTACATTTTCGATAGGCATTGTGATGCTTTCTGAGAGTATTAATTTGCAAACAAAAAACAAACAAAGATTCGAAATTATTAATATTCAAAAAAACTTCCCCGTGCGTTTTATTACTGCAGGCAATAAATTAAAGTCGGGATTTTAAGCATCTAATTGGTTCAAATACATTTTTACAGTATTAGCCATGCCATATTCTAATGCATCGCAAACCAAGGCATGCCCGATACTTACTTCTAATAAACCTGGCACATGTTCTGCAAAATATTTAAGATTGTGTAAATCTAAATCATGACCTGCATTCAATCCTAAATTTATATGTTGTGCGGCTTTGGCGGTTTGTATATACGCTTTTATGGCCTCTGCTTTATTGGTTGCAAAACCTGTTGCATACGATTCGGTGTACAATTCAATGCGATCGGCACCCGTAGCTTTGGCAGCTGCTACATATTTAATTTCAGGATTTAAAAATATACTAACGCGAATGTCATTCTTTTTAAACTCAGAAATAATTTCTGTTAAATATTGTTGATGACCAATGGTATCCCAACCATTGTTACTGGTTAATGCCTCGGGCGCATCGGGTACCAAGGTTACTTGGTGGGGATGAACAGCCAAAACCATTTCAATAAAATCGTCGGTAGGATAGCCTTCAATATTCAATTCTGTCGTAACAATTTCTTTCAAAGCGTAAACATCTTCATACCGAATGTGCCTACCATCAGGTCGAGGATGCACAGTGATACCATGCGCGCCATAGCTTTCAATTTTTTTTGCAAATGCAAGAATATCCGGATTATTACCACCACGTGCATTGCGGATAGTGGCCAGTTTATTGATATTTACACTTAGCTTAGTGCCTTTGTTTATAGCGTCCATTTTACTTGTACTTTTAATTCGCTCACCTTGTTGCCATTAATCAAATCATTACCACTTCCAATGGCATTGATGTTCTCGTAAGCAGTGCGCGAAAATCGAGTCCAAATATCTATGTTTCTTTTTAATTTATATTTAGTTAAAATATAAAACCTTGAGCCTCTGTTCTGAAATGATGGAACGCTATACGAATACAACATATCATTTTCATAAGCATACACCCTGGCATCGTAATCTTGCACATCAAAATACATGATTCTGCCAATGATTTTCAAGTTGCGTGTAGGCGCCATCACAAGGTCCTGAAACATTAAAAAGCCATGGGTGGTTTTACCATATTGCAAATCATAATGCACCCACTCTACCCTATTTCTCAAAGACAATGTATTGCTAATGATGGTTTCAATATGAAAACGCACCTGACTTCGGCCATTGTTTTCCATTCTGTTTAAATGCTGAACACCCTCTTCGTTCATTTGCTTAACTTCTTTTCTATATCTTAAATACCAGCTATAACTTTTGCGTTTGGTGTATTGTAATTCAAGTAAAAAATCTTTGCCTCCCGAAGGTGCATCAATTTGATATCGCAACCAATTGAATCGGTATAAATCGGCATAACCATTGACTTTATAACCCTTAATAGGCGAAAGACTGAACCCTGCATACAACCCCTTTTCATTTTTATTATCGCTGGCCTCACCTATCGCATTGGTCATAGTACCAATATAACTTTTGTTATAATGTCGGTGCAATAAACTGAGGTCTAATTGCTTGCCTAAACTGATAATTAAGCCATTGACAAAAGACGTATTTTTAAAATTTTGATTGACAGAGAACTCGCCAAAGGCAGCAAGGTTTTTATAATACCATTTATAATCTAAGCCTAAATTCGCTAGTGATTGTCCGTAAAAATTATAGCGTTGATAAGGTTTTTCTCCTTTTTCAAAAGTGGTTTCTAAAAAGGTTTGCACAGCCGTAAAACCTAAGCTTAGATTTTGTATTTGCTGGGTTAAATGCCCGCCAAATATTCGCCTACCGATCACCGATTTATTGCTTAGTTCATTCAAATTTCTGTGATAACCGGTATTGATATAACTACTAAAACCATCATTCAATTGTAAGGAATCCTTGCTTACTGTGCCATCTATTTTTTTACCTGAATAAAACACAGTAGCCTCTAGTTTGCGGCCCAATTGATAGGTCATGCCCACCCCTCTTAAAAACTCATTTTCATTCAGCGAACGGTATGATTTAATACCATCTTGCACCCGCATAATATTTAAAACAAACGGCGATTTACCAAAAGCCATGCAACTACCAAATGTTAAACCCTGACCAAATGCGGCTTGATAATCGCCAATGGCCAAGGCTTTTATTTTACCCATATTTTTAAAAAACAAATTGCCCGATAAAAATAAAGCGCTGGTATTTAACTGCTCACCAGCATCTTTTTCTGCGGTCACATTGATTAAAAGACGGGAATTAATTTCGCCTCTGTAGCGCATCACTTCTCTTACTGCACTGCCCCTGTATGCATTGGCATTGCTATCCGGCAAGGCATAGCCTTTGGATGGTTCGAATTTATAACTGCTTAAACTGATGAGTTCATGTTTACCATCTTTCCAAAATTTTTTATCACTCATTTTTTCCAAGGTAAACACATCATTTATGGTTATGAAAGGCACTAAAATTTTAATGTAAGCTGCATCAAAACCATCGACTTGTTGCAATTCATAAATCGACTGAAACTCGCCATATTGATTGCGGTGTTCTAGTATTGCATTTATTTTTTCAGGACTCATTAGCGGCAAACGGGCAAGGCTTGCAACACTGGCCGTATTCAAATTAATGGGATGCCGTGCAAGCACATCTATTTGATCATACAGGTCGGTATAATCGGCATTACCTTCAGTATTTTCTATGTACTTTTCTAATAACTCACGGTACTCTTCATCGGTCTGGGCGACCAGGGCATGAGCAGAAAAACATAACATAAAGACCATGCATTTAATGACCGATTGCATAAGCAAAACTTAATTGAGAATTAATGCCAAGCATAGGATGAATGGTTGAGGCAAAATCGATGACTACTTTTTTATGTTTAAAGCCTGCACCAAAACTAAATTGTGGTTGAATACTCGAAAACCCAAATCGCAAATGATAAAAAGATTTTGGAGAATAATCGATACCTAGTTTCAAGTTTGGCTGAAAAGCATTGGCCTTTTCTAGTTGAACAAATGACTTTACCTGCGCATTGATTTTGTATTGCAATCCAACCGAGTACACAGTTTGTATTCGCTCATCTGCATAATCATTAAGCTTAGCTCTGTAAGGATTAAACACTTTAAATGCCAGCATCACTTTATCATTGACTTTAGCCGCTAAGCTTGCATCGATTAAGAAGACACTTTTATGCCCATAATTGGCGATTCTAAAACTATTGTAATTAGCCCCCAACCCGACACTCAACCGTTTATGAAAAGCATGTGCAACTGATAACTGAACCCCTTGCTCGGCATAATCTGCATTGCCAAAATTGTAAAGACCGAAACCATAACCAAAGGTTTTATAAGGCACAACACCCGAGCAGTTGAATTGATTCAGATTTTTAACGCCCCAGTAGTTGGCCATTGAACAAGCGATGCCAGGTTTCTCGAGCCAAGGCATGAGCGCATGGTGATTGGATGAACTGTGATAATTGGACATAAACCCAATACCACCAAGGGCTGCTGTTTCGGCCCCAATGGCCGAAAAATGGCCAATAGCTTTTAGGGTCGTGCCCTTTAGAATTAAGAGCACAACAAGTGTGTGTGTTTTCAATAAACCAAATTTATAAATTGGTTTTATGAACTCAAAACAAAAAAAGAAATAAATTTTTTTATCGCATTAACCATTTGGATAAAAACTGATTATCCTTATTCTTCTCAATCAGTTTATAACCCACTTTTGGACTTTTTGTAGCAGTTAGTGTAACCACTCTTATTAATCCAACCCTTGCAATTGTGATAGAAAACAAAGGTCCTGTTGTATTTTTTAATATTTCATCAAGATTTGTTTTTATTCTTAAGTCATTGACCGCAATTAGCTCATCGCCCGCTTGGAGTCCTGCCAGCACTGCAGGCGAATTGGCATCTGTTGATTTTATTAATAAGCGATCGCCTTTTATTTCGGAATTAATGCCTGTATAGGTCAAGGCTTCGGAAGTCTTACTATCCAGGTCACATTCTACATAGGCCAATATCTGACGCCATTTCGCGTAGGTGCTTGCATCGTTTGGCTGAAGTACCCATTCTTTCATATCGATGGTTTGACCAGCCACTAAGTTAATAGCCGCATAAAACTCAGCATCGGTAAAACCGCGGCCTTGTTTAATGTAAAATTCCTTGTACAAATACTGCATCAAATCATCCAAATGTTTTGTGCCATTGCTAGCTTTTACAATCTGTATATCGAGCAAGGCGGCTGCTACATGGCCTTTTGTATAGTATGAAATATTAGAATTTATACTGTTCTCATTCGGTCGGTATTCTTTTATCCAGGCATCGTAACTGGCTTCATGCAAGCATTGGGTCCAAGCGCCCTGTCTGTTTTGCGTTGCCGCAAATTCAGAAGACAAGGCATCTAAATATTGTTCCTTGGTATGATACCCGGCTCTGTACAAAGCCAATTCATCGTAGTAACTGGTGATACCCTCGGCCACCCACAATAAATTGGTGTGATTTTCTTTGCTGTAATCGAATGGTCCCAGTGCTGCAGGACGAATCCTTTTCACATTCCACAAATGAAAATACTCATGTGCCAACAATCCCAAAAAGGCTAGATAACGATCGGGCTTTGTATAGTTAAAACGGGGTATTTGAACCACACAACTGTTAGCATGTTCTAATCCTCCACCACCTTCTTCAACATGTTGAATAAAAAATAAATAGTCTTTGCATGGATGCTCACCTACAATAGCGGCCATGGTTTCACATATTTTTTGAATATCTGTTGTAAATTTTTCTTTGGGACAATTGTTCAACCCAATTAATGCAGCGCGATGCGGCACACCTTTAACCATGAATTTTATTTCTTCGTGGTTGCCAATTTCTATGGGCGAATCCACTAACTCGTCGTAATTATTATAGCTAAAGTGGTTTTTAGAAACAAGTTGTAAAGTTGTTGAAACAGTTTTCCATTGCTCAGGATATTTTAATTCTAATTCACCTTTTATATTCTCAAAATGGTGCACATACATTAAACAACTCGTCAATATAAAAAATGCGCGATCACCATCGATATAAGAGGTTCTAACTCCGGCTTCGAAACAGTATACAGGGTAAGTAATGGTGATTGATTTAGCACCTTTGGTATCTTTGATCAGCCAAGTACTTTTATCTGATTTTGCAATTTCCAAATCTGCTGTTCCATTGCTGGCTTTTACCTTATCGACATTGCGTTCAAATTCGCGAATCATGTAGCTGCCTGGCGTCCACACTGGCATTTTAATGGCAATTGACTTTTCGGTATTGTTTAGAATATGAATGGTAACATTGGCATAATGGGTGTTTGGATTAGAAATATCAATTTGATAATTTACCTGCATAGCATTGGTGTTTAAAAAGGGCCATAATAGTAGAAAGAAAAACAGTTTTCTCATACCTGCAAAGAGAAGAAAAAGGAATGAGAGTTCAAAAAAAAGTTTAGATGGGGTAAGACAGGGAAAAGCGTATGAACTTGCATGGCAGGAATTGTTGGATGTATGATAGAACTTAAAATACCTTAAAATGACAGAAAAAAAATCATGGTTAAAAAAAATAAACTTTTATTATGGGGTTTTAAAATTGGAAGTTTACCTTTGAAAAAACATGCTATTTTGATAGACATTGCGTTCAAAAAAAACGAATAGGTTAAACAGTAAAAATTATTATATCCGCTATTTGTATGATAATATTATTTACTGGAGAATAAATTTAACATTGGCAAAATGAAAAAAGAGACGAATCGAATTGAATATAAACAGGAACTGACAGAAGGGTTAGAAAAAGAAGTGGTTGCTTTTTTGAACTACCATGGGGGTGGTGTTATCTATATTGGTATTGATAAAAATGGCAAAGCCATTGGTTTAAAAGATTCAGATGGAGATAACCTGAAAATAAAAGATCGATTAAAAAACAATATTTTACCATCATGTATGGGTTTGTTTGATGTAATGGACGAGATATATAATGGGAAGGACATTATTAAAATCACCCTTGCTAGTGGTCCCGAAAAACCATATTATATTAAAAAGCTTGGGATGTCTGAAAAAGGTTGTTTTATTCGCATAGGAACAGCTGCCGAACCAATGCCTGTTAAAATTATTGAAAGCTTGTTTTCTAAACGTACACGTAATTCCATCAGTAAAATTAAATCAAATCAACAAGATTTAAAATTTGAACAATTAAAGATTTATTATGAGGAAACAGGTATTCAACTAAACAACAAATTCGCTACTAATTTAGAATTGCTAACCGACTTAGGTAGTTTCAATTATACAGCCTACCTGCTTTCTGACAGCAACAATATCTCAATTAAAGTTGCTAAATACAGAGGGGATAATCGCGTAAATTTGATTGAAAGCAATGAATATGGTTTTTGTTCGCTTGTGAAAGCAACTAAACAAGTACTGGATAAAATTGATATTGAGAATAAAACTGCGACATTAATTACTTCTAAAGAACGAGGGAATATAAGATTATGGGATCCAATTGCTATTCGAGAAGCGGTGATAAATGCTTTTGTACATAATGACTATACCAATGAAGTGCCTCCTAAGTTTGAGTTCTTTAATGATAGAATTGAAATAACTTCTTCAGGAGGTTTACCTGAAGGAATGAGTAAAGAAGAGTTTTTTGAAGGATTTTCTGTGCCAAGGAATAAAGAAATAATGCGCATTTTTAAGGACTTAAACCTGGTTGAACACTTAGGTTCTGGCGTCCCCCGTATATTAGAGCATTACACACGAGACTGTTTTAAATTTACGGATAATTTTTTAAGAATGACTTTTCCAAGTGCTGCCTCCATTAAAGAATTAATTGCGGATAACGAAGGTAATATCTCTAAAACTAAAGGTGGTGTAATAGGTGGTGTAATAGGTGGTGTAATAGGTGGTGTAATAGGTGACTTAACAGTTAGACAAAAGGACATTTTAGAAGCAATAACTATCAACAAAAAAATAAGCTATCAAACACTTGCTATGCATTTAAATATTAATGAATCTGCTGTTGCAAAGCATATAAAGCAACTGAAGGATAAGAAATACATTGAGAGAGTTGAAGGCACCAGAGGGTATTGGAAAATAAAAATTAAATTAAATCCACAGAAGAAAAATAATGAGTGATGCAATACTATTTTAAAAGAAAATAAAGATGTCATTTATTAACCTATTCTGCTAAAAAATGTCACTACCTCTATCCCAAAAAAGCAAACCGATGAATCTACATAGAGACAAGCGCCTTGGTTTACTTGCAGAAGTTTGGATATAATTCCGTAACCCGAACTCACATTAATTTACAGTAATCATATAAATCATTCAAATCCAAATTGAAGTAAAAAATGGTGGTATAATCTTATTATTTCCTTTACTTTTTTTGTACTTTTGCAGAAAATATTTATTTATATAATGTCAACTACAGCCAACGAATTCAGAATAGAACATGACACCATGGGCGCGGTACAAGTACCAGCCAATGTTTATTGGGGTGCGCAAACGCAACGCTCGGTGCAAAACTTTAAAATAGGCAATCAAAAAATGCCCATTGAAATTATCAGAGCATTTGCAATCCTTAAAAAAGCAGCCGCTATTACAAATAATAAATTAGGGGTTTTAACACTTACTAAATGTGATTTAATCTGTTCCGTTTGTGATGAAATTTTAGATGGTCAATTAGATGATCAATTCCCATTGGTGATTTGGCAAACAGGTTCGGGCACTCAAAGTAACATGAATGTAAACGAGGTAATTGCCAACAGAGCCCATGTTATGCAAGGTGGTAAATTAAGTGACGAAGAAAAAGTATTACATCCAAATGACGATGTCAATAAATCTCAAAGTAGCAATGATACCTTTCCAACTGCAATGAGTATTGCGGTTTACAAGCAAGTGATAGATTATACCATTCCCGGTATTCAGGCATTAAAAACTACCTTGAAACACAAATCGCGCGACTTTAACCACATCATTAAAATTGGTAGAACCCACTTTATGGATGCCACTCCATTAACGCTTGGACAAGAGTTTTCAGGTTACGTACAACAGTTGCGCAATGGGTTAGATTGTATCAACAGAAGCCTAGTGCCTGCTAGTGAAATAGCACTTGGAGGAACCGCTGTTGGAACAGGTATCAATACCCCTAAAGGTTATTCTGAATTGGTAGCAAAAACCATTGCAGAATTAACTGGGTTGCCTTTTATTACAGCGCCTAATAAATTCGAAGCCTTGGCTGCTCATGATGCCATGGTAGAAATACACGGTGCTTTAAAACGTGTTGCAGTTAGTTTAATGAAAATTGGCAACGATGTAAGAATGTTGAGTAGTGGCCCACGCAGTGGTATCGGCGAAATTATAATTCCAGATAACGAACCAGGCAGTAGCATTATGCCAGGAAAAGTAAATCCTACCCAATGCGAGGCTTTAACTATGGTATGTGCCCAAGTAATGGGCAACGATGTAGCGGTAACCATTGGTGGTGCTAGCGGACATTTTGAACTGAATGTATTTAAACCATTAATTGCTACCAATGTCTTGCAATCTGCCCGTTTATTGGGCGAAGCGGCCTTAAGCTTTGATACCAATTGTGCAGTAGGCATTGAACCTAATTTACCAGAAATTAAAAATAAATTAGAAAACTCATTAATGTTAGTTACTGCATTGAATACCCATATAGGCTATGAGAATGCAGCTAAAATTGCAAAGAAAGCACACAAAGAAAATTTAAGTTTACGCAAAGCTGCTATTGATTTGGGCTTGTTAACAAACGAACAATTTGATGAGTGGGTTAAACCAGAAACCATGATTGGTAATCCGAATGAAGGGATGGCTTAAGCCAATATCAGTTTCGAAACATTCGCCCAAGCATATTTTATGGTATTGTTTAATGCAACTTAAAGACGTAAAATAGTGTCTATTCTATAAATGAACAAAGCATTTATCTTATTATTTTATTCATTGTGTTACTTTTTGTTAGGACAGAGTCAAACGAAGTACAATAACAATTGGTACTTTGGCGCTAAGGCGGCTTTGGATTTTAACACCAATCCGCCAACTGTAAAAACTGACAACAAGATGAGTTCCTCTGGTTCGTGTGCTTCTGTTAGCGATGAAATAACTGGTGAATTATTATTTTACACCAATGGTGGTAGTTTTTATAACCGATTGGGCGAATTAATTGATTCTAGCCTCAATGGAAGTGGATCTCCAGATGTGATTATTATTCCACTTAAAAAATTTAAAAACAGATTTATGGTTTTTAATTTTACAGCCTCCTTTATAATTGATATGACGGCAAAAAATGGTCGAGGAGCAATCATTGAAAAGAAAAACTTTAAGTTGCGCACTTCCATTAATAGATTAGTGGCAGTAAAACATTGCTTGAGTGAATCTTATTGGCTCATTACTATCGAAAATACTTCCTTTTTCGCTTACCTGGTTCATCCAGATGGCAGCATAGACAATCCAGTAATTACCAATCACAGTAAACTTTTAACGACTTCATACATCGGTGATTTTATATCCTCTAACAGTGGCGATAAATTGGCTTTAACTTGTTATGCTACAAATACTCAAAATAATTATTTAGCACCACAGATATTTAAGTTTAACAAGCGCTGTGGATCTGTAGATTTAACTAAAACGGCGCTAACAATGCTTGCTGATTGGGACCGCCCACATGGTGTCGCTTTTTCGCCCGATGACAAACTAATTTATGTGAGCTATGGTTATCAAAGAAGTCAATTAGTTCAATACGATACAACGACCCCTAATACCTTTTCTATTATTGCTACAAGTAACGAAAATTTTAATCAAATTGCTTGCGGTCCCGATGGTAAACTTTATATTTCCACGCATATAAACGGAATACCTTCGAATAAACTAGATGTTGTAATGAATCCGAATATTAAAGGATCTGGTTGCAATTATATCGAAGATTATTTGCGTTTAAGCGGAGCCACCAATTTTGAAATGCCTAACCTAATAAGCAATCACAGTGGAACTTGCCAAGAAAATTCAGGCTACCTTTTGAATGTTGAAAAAGGAAATTGCACCAACACACCAATTACATTCAGTTTTACTGGTGCGCAATCGGGTATAGATAGTATCAAGTGGTTTTTTAAAGATTCATTATTTCCTAACATACATTCACTACAATTTAACACCCAATACACCTATAAAAACAAGGGCAACTATTTGCCCTATGCCATAACATACGCCTGTAAAAATTTCGATACAACTTTCTTTAAGGTAAGCATATCAGAACCCCAAATCATACAACTTGGAAAAGATACCTCCCTATGTTATGGTGATTCACTGACAATTGGCAATCCACAATTAAAAGGCGCATTTAGTTGGAATACTGGTGATACTACTGCAATTAAAAAGGTTAAACAAGAAGGTCTATATGTTCTAAGCATTAACAACAATGGTTGCACTAATTCAGATAGTATAAGAACATCTTACTATTTACAATTGCAAACACTATTGGGTGATTCCTATTTTATTTGTGAAGATGAAAAAGAACTCGTCGAACTAGATGCAGGTAAAGGCTTTAAACACTATTTATGGTATCCAACCAATGATACCACGCAATGGATAGAGGTTAATAAAAAAGGCAACTACTATTTAGTCGTTAGGGATTATAGAGGATGTGAAGGCGATGACAAAGCCATAGTGAATGAGCGTTGCGATTTCCAGGTATATATTCCGAATGCATTTTCACCCAATACCGATGGCTTGAATGACACCTTCAATATTAACGCCAAAAATGCTACATTAATAGAATTCAAAGTATTCTCGCCCTGGGGTGAACTGTTATTCGAAGGGAATGGCTCCAATGGCTGGGATGGCACTTTTAAAGGTGCAGAGGTTCCTCAATCCGTTTATTTAGTAAAAATCAAGGTAGTTGGTTTTCAGAATAAAGCATTGGTTAGCAAGTATTATACTGCCACTTTGCATTTAATAAAATAAATGGCGTTGGTTTAATTAGGATTTTTTTTAACCATTGTTTTGATTTATCAAGTCATCAAAAAAGGTACGTATTCCAAAAGCTATCAAAACTAATTGTTTTCTGTTTTTACTTTCATTAAATTTTACATTGTAAATTTACGCGACCAAATTTTTTGTTGTAAACTCAGCTTTAAATATGAATTAATAATTTATAAAGAAATAGCAGCTTTAGAAAGTTTGACATTTTGAGACCTGGCGAAGGTGATGATTTTTTAACATAAATGTTGATGCGGAGAACCAAACTTTGATTAACCTCTGACAGCTGGCGGACCACGGAGTCCCGATTTTTATCGGCAAACCGCCAATTTCTTGGAGGTGCTATGCAACGGATTTCTTTTCACTCTATGCAAATATTGTCACTTTGGATTTAACCGATTGTCCTTTAACTTTAGCTGGCGTCCATATTTTCATTGTTTCAATAAACCTTTTTATTTCTCCAATTCGTTTGTCGTTTGAATGGTAATTAATGCTTATCTCAATGTCGCTAATTGAACCGTCTTTATTCACAAAAAAGTCAACGCTAATATTTGTTTCTGCGTCTTTGGGAACTATTTTATAAATTCCATCTTTTACAAATTTCAATGTTGTTTGTCGACTGTCTTTGTAGAACGGGTAAGAAAAAGATTTAAAACTGTTTTCTTGATACTCTTTTGACCACATAGTATCTATAGAAAAAACGGAAGCCGGGATTACGAGATAATATGGATCTGGTACAATGTGTTCAAATTCTTTCTTGTCAATTTTTGAGTCTGATATTGATTTTACTTTGTATTTACGGTCAGTTGTTCCCAGAATTTTAATTTCGTATTCTAATGCAATTTTATCAAAGGTCAATGGGGTCCAAGGGTAAATTATTCCTGGTTTTATTTTGTCTGTTAACCAAACATCTACTGTTACCTGTTCACCATGTTTAATAATTGATTTTTGGCATTTATAACCAAGTATGTCTTTAAATTCTTGTGTTATAGAAACAGTAGTATCGCCATAATTACTTGATAGTGCTTGCGTAATAAGTTCTTCGGGTGTATAATAAATAAAATAATTGTCCTTGTTTATTCCTAACCAAGCTGCGTCATCAATTAATCCTAAAATTTCTTTAGATTTTTTGTCGTAGATATATTTTCTACCCGCACCACGCGCATACTTTTCAGTTATAACTGCATAATCTTGGTTAAAAAGAATTTCCAACTCCCAACTTGATGTTGTTCCTTCTCCCGAAATAGAGTAGGTCAATTTCCCTTCTTTTAGGTCAACTGTCGGGTCTTTAACTGTTGAAACTTGTCTGTTACAGCTTGTCAAGAATATGGACATCAAAATTATTGTTAGCAGTCTCATTGTGGTTTGTTTAATATGTTGTATTACGTTTTAATGGTTACATGAAGGGCGGGATTTTTACTACTAAACTTCATCCGTCTTAGGCGGACAGAACTTTTGGCTTGCACACCCCCGGAGGACTCACAGATACCTTTAAAAACAATAAAATTATCTTTAAATGTGTCTGCGAAGCACGAATTGAAAATCAGCAAAGCTAAACCCCGCCTTTTACTCCTAGCGTCGTGAGAAAAGTTGGGTAGGTGCTGTTAGCGGTTCGGGCTTTTTCTTTCATTTTGTCAGTGTATAGAAATTATTGTCAATTATCATATATGCTTTCCCTTTTTCTAATTTTATAAATGAAATGTAACAGTGATTAGTTAATTTGATTTCATAAAGAGTCAGGCTTTCATCGTGCGCCTTTATCTTTTCAACTTTCTTAGTAAATTCATTATTGAATTCATTATTTTCTATTTCAGAGAAATAGTATTTCCAAAAAAGTTTGTTGTCAGGGAGTCTGATAGATGAAGTTACTTGAATTGAGATTGATTTTTCATTTATTGATATAGAATCTTCGAGAAGATTTATTTCTTTCATGTCCGAAACAAAATTGAGACAGTCACTTTTGTAATATTGGTCTTCAGAATAGTTTTTCCTCATCGAAATTTGGTCACTAATTTTCCATTTTCTTTTTATATCAATTCACACTGATCCGAACTTTTCCAAGATTTGGCAATAAATCATTCGTGAGCCCT
>JAQSCZ010000049.1:0-13099 GCA_029945665.1 bacterium
AATGTCTATTAGAAGCTTGCGTCTTAAAAATAGCATTAAAAATGTCTATTACTCCGAATAACAGATAAGACCTGCCAAGAAAATAAAAGGTATACCAATAAGAAGAATTGAAAGTCGAGGGTGTAGCGAGCGCAAAATTGATACCACCCTGTGCCCATAATACAAAAGATAACGAATGCTATAGGTAAAGCAGCCGCCCAACAACCGATGCGAATAAGGCGATGCGAGTGCATAATGGCTTGACTTGCATAGTTGTTTTTGTAGGAACGGATTTGTAAAAAAATAGCTGGTAGTAATAGCAAAAATAAAGGGGAACCCCACATGAAACCAAAGCCCTCTTCCTCTTTTAAAATAAAAGGAAATTGAAATTTAAACGATGGCCAATGCAATACCTCTACATAAAAATTATGCGCCAAATAAGCAGTGGAAAAATATCCGTGCTGTTTAAAGTTAGCATCGAAATAGGGATTCATTAAATGGTATTGAATGCCGTTCTCGAAATAATCGCCAAAACGCGCATAATTGTACCAAGCATTTAGTATACTGAAAACAATAAATGGGAGTCCAAATACCAAACCTTTAGGTAACCATTCTTTCCAAGGCATGCGTGGGTGCATAGACACATAAAGCAGTACTAAAAAGAAGCCTGCAAATACCATGTTGTTGCGGGTATAACCCGCTGCTGCAAAAAATAAACCCGCTACCAACAAAGCGCCATACTTGCTTTTCATTTTAAGCAATGCATACACCGCTGCAAACAAAAAAGTTTGGGCCATTATCTGCGAAATAAACCATACAGTACCCTCCATGGCCATATAAAAATGAACCGTTCCCAGTCCCCAAAAAAAGCCCACCCAAACAAGGTGTTTTGTTTGTAGTTTTAATTGAAATTTTTCGGAGAATTGATGCACAATTTTCATGATGAGCCACACATTCAAAATGCCAAATAAACTATTAATCAATGCATCGGGTAATTGATTGCCAAACAAAGCCACCAAAGGGGTATATAGGATAGCAGGCATGGGCGGCCAATATAAATAATTTTTGTTGTTGAAATGCACCAAGTCGCGATCGTTAATGGTATTAATAACATCCAATCGACCGTGTAAAAAAGCATCGGCTAAATCTCTAAAATAATTAAGGTGAGGATTTAGGTCGACCGACTTGTAACCGGGTTTTACTAAGTCGAAATAAAACAATAAGCATACCGCTGGTACAATAAAATAAATGTGCTTCAGAAGGCGGCTAGCTTTCAACATAATGGGTTCAAACATAATTTATTTTATCGAGAATAACTTTTTTTATAGGTATGAACTGTCATTTGGAATAATACAACAAAGCATTTTTTGCCATCAAAAATTGAAAAAAAAGTAATTTATTTGCACCCAAATTAAAACTTTCACTATGAATTCAACTATACACGCCAATAGGCACATTGCTAACCTATGGTTAGCAGCATTTAATGAACACAATCTCCAAAATTTACTAAGCCTTTATCACAATGAAGCAGTGCATTTTAGTCCCAAATTAAAAATAAAATTACCCGAATCAAACGGTTTAATAAAAGGCAAAGTGGCATTAAGTGCTTGGTGGAACGAAGCCTTTAACCATTTGCCAAGTTTGCAATATGTAATCGAAAAATTAACGGTCGACGAAGACCAAGTTTTTATGGAGTACATTAGAAAAGTAAATGATGAAAATGATATCAAAGTAGGTGAGGTACTCGAAATCGAAAACGGACTCATTGTTGCCTCCCGCGTTTATCATGGTTAATGGGTAAGCCATTAATAAAAATCATGTGCATTATTCAGGTTCAATAAAAATTACTATGTTTGAAAAATGAAAGTATATTTTTTTGCACTACTGCTTATAACCTTATCTGCTTGTAACAGTCAATCAAATAAGCAAACTCAAAAGGAATCTGAGCAATCTAGCGATGCACAGGTTGCAAAGGTAAATCCAATTAAAATTGAGTATTACCCCGATAGTAGTTTGTTTCGCGAGCTGAATACCCAAACTTTGGAAGCTAAAATATACACGGCCGATGGTAAGTTATTTTTAAAAGGAAAATACAACGATACCACCTATCAACTGAATGGTGTTTGGGAAGATTGGGATAGAAAAGCAAATTATAAAAGATTCGATTTAACCTTTGTTAATAATGTTGAAAATGGACCTTTCACCTCCTACAGAGACAATGGTAAAATATATGTTACAGGGGCTAAAAAGAATGGTGTTTTTACCGACACGTTAAAATTTCATGATAAAGATGAAAAGGTTTTCGAAATGCAAGTATACAAAGTAGATCCAACATCAAAAGAAGGTACTAAAAGGATAAAGACAATTAACCTCAATGCGCAGCGTTCAGATGGCACTATAGAACAAATCAAAGGTAAATATTACCTTTGGAAAGATGGAGAAAAACAGGAAATTGATTCCGATCAAGTGCCAGCCCGTTAATCATTTTCATCGGTAACACTGCCCGGAAGATTTTCTGTAATCAGAAGGTCTTTTTTCAAATAGAATTTTACAAAATTGCACCAATGACACTGTTCCTCGTTGCAACCCTTGGTAAATTCGTGGGCTTTTATTTTTTGATAAGTATCTAATATTTGCTCTGTAACTGTGCTTACCTCTTCGGGCGTAATCGCAAATTGTACCCTGTCGAATTTTTTGTTTTTATCTGGCTCAACAAAATTCATTTCACCTCTGCTCATGGTCCATTTGTTGCTAAAGTCATGCTCAATTAACAATTTATAAAATACCATCTGTCGCCAATAATCGCCGCCCAAAACTTGCTCTGGCTTATTTGGGTCAGGGTCTTCTTTTGGTGGATTGCATTTCGACTTGGCATATTTAAAATCACCTGTTTTAAAATCGATAACGTAGGTGCTATTGCCTTCGAATATAATTTTATCTAATTTACCTTTAATTGGCACTCCTTTTACTTCAATATTAACCATGTTTTTTTCAACGGTAAATACTTTTTCGTTCTGCCATTGTTTGTAGTATTCGGCATAGTAAAGTGGTAATAGTATTTGGCCGTGAGCCAACCTGCGTTCATAGGCTTCGTCTGCAAATCCATCGCGCTGGGCATACATCGATTTTTCAAAAAAGGTCACCAAAGCCTCCACTGGCGGCACTTGGTTTTGCGGATCTTTTTGCATCTCTAAAAATAAGTTTTCCAATGCATAGTGAATGGCTGTACCAAAACTAGCACCTTCACTTTTTGCACTTGGCACTTTCAATACCTGATTAAAATAAAAATCGGTTGGGCATTTTAAATAGGAGTTGAGGTGAGTAGCCGATAAGGTATAATTGGCTAATAAAGTATCCAAATAAGCATGGTCGATTAATTCAAAATCGGGGAAAGTTTCATCTTGGTAGTACTGCGATTCAAATTCAATAATGGCTGTTTCATCTACTTGAGGAAATACAATTTTTAAATCACTTGTACTCACCAATTCTTCAATGAATCTTAGTTTTTCTACCGGTTTTGTATCGAGTGTTTGTTGGTGATAAGAGATATAAAGTCCTTGTTTAGCGCGGGTCATAGCCACATAAAATAAACGCCTGTTCTCTTCGGCCTCAGCGGCTTCATCATTGGTTTTGAAATACACTTTGGCCAGGCCAAAATCGCGGTCGCGGTTGCTATTGAACCAAGCTTTTTCTAAACAGTTGGTGATGAATACATGCTCGAATTCTAAGCCTTTGCTGCTATGAGTGGTAATCAAATTGATACTATCGGGCATTTGTAATATTTGCCATGCTTCTATAGCGATATTAAATTGTTCATAGCGCTCTAATGTTTTCAATAAATCGGATAATTGCATGCGCGGGTTTTTGGCCGCTTCTTCTTTTATAAAATCAAAAAAGGTTCGGAGTATTTGCATTTGCCAACGCTTATCATCAGCTTGCATCACATAACTTAAGATACCACCTTTCGCAATTATTTTTTCTATCAATTGGGGAACAGTAATATTATTTACCTGGCCGGTCCAATATTCTAAATCTTCAATTAAGCGTTTCAATTCTGTTCGCCCATCCACATTTGGTAGACCATTGAAAAGATCATTTTTACGCTTTGCAAATTCACTCAGATAGTCGCGCCATTTGGCCCGTTTGTTTTTAATATCGATGCTCATTTTTGCAATTTCAATGGCTGGTATTTTATAAAAATCGAAGTTTAATATTTCGAAAATATACGACTCGCCTGTATAGGGTTTGCGACTTTCTGCATTGATGTATGTAAGAATTTTAACGAGCTTAGTAACGAGCAATTCATTTAAAATATTAATTCGTCTTTTTGAATTAAATGGAATTTGTTGGGCTTTAAAATATTTGGTAAGAATATCTACTTGCTGGTGGTTGCGATACAGGATCGCCATTTCGGTATAGGCTACCCCTTCGTTGTGAAGTTTCTTAACCGCTTCGCCAATGCCAATGGCCTCGTGAAGTGGATTGAAATAGGCGTTGATTTGTGGTTTAAAATCTAAGGCCGCATATTGATTGTTCTTGGCTACTAAATGCTTATCGATGGCCTCAATGCGTTCAGTATTTAAATTAATTAAGGAACGCGAAGCATCTAAAATTAATTGACTGGAACGGTAATTATCTGTTAAAACGGTGGTCGTTAAATGGTTTTGGTATTGATTTGCGAAATTTAAAATATTGCTAATATTGGCGCCTTGGAATTTATAGATGGATTGGTCGTCATCGCCTACTACAAATAAATTCGGAACATCCCAATATTCGGTAATAAAATTGACGATTTGATTTTGTGCACCATTGGTATCTTGAAACTCATCTACCAATACATAAAGAAAGCGTTCTTGGTAATTGAGTAGAAAATTTTTGTCATCTTCAAAAGCCCGGATCACCCATGTAATCATATCCGTAAAATCATACAGTTTACGTTGTAACATTTTGGCTTGAAAAACGGGGAATAAATCAACCGCCGCCTTTAGCTTTTCAATCTTAAGTTTGGCCTCATCACAAGCCGCTTGTTTGATATCGCCTTTGACATAATCTTTACCGTTTTTTTTGTAAGTAAATTCACCATTGTCTTCTTGTTCAGCAAAAAAAGCATTGGCCTTGGTTTTAATATCTTCTAATTTTAAATTCTCTTCTTTAATGAGTCTAAAAAGGGTTTTGAAATTTTGCAAATCGTAATAAACTTCGCCTTTTAAGCGTTTTAAAACATGGTCATTCGGAATGCCATCTATTAGCTCTTGCAATATTTCTATCACATCCAAATCATTGGCCGGTTTTAAATTGGTATATCCAAAATAATTGCTGTTGTGTTGAATGATTTCATTGCATAGTGAATGGAAAGTATGCAGATGCACGCGATAGGCAATTGGACCAATAAATTTGAGCAACCTTTCGCGCATGGCAATAACGCCTGCATCGGTGTATGTTAAACACAAAATTTGATTGGCATTGGTATCTGTTTTTTGCAAAATATTGGCAATACGGGCTGCCAGTATTTGGGTTTTGCCAGTACCCGGGCCGGCTACTACCATTACCGGACCTTCAATATGGTTCACCGCTTTTTTCTGGGCGGTATTTAGCGATTCGTAGAGTGCTGCAAAATTTGACATGGTGATTGAGCAAATATAAAATATATTTGCCTTATGAAGATTAAAATC
This sequence comes from bacterium, assembly GCA_029945665.1. Classification (GTDB taxonomy): domain Bacteria; phylum Bacteroidota; class Bacteroidia; order NS11-12g; family UBA955; genus JABMMZ01. Next base: position 5,652 of record JAQSCZ010000049.1, read on the forward strand.
ATTGCCTTATTTATGATGCTTTTTCAACTGAATTTGTTTGGGCAGAAAAAGTTGATTGACATAGAAAAATCAGATGCTTATACGACCTATAATTACCCTGTTTCAGGAGTTAAACCGGAGGATGTTATCAAACTTTCTATTAAGGATCAAGGCTGGGCCAACCTCGATAAAATAAAAAGTTATAAATATGTACAAGAATTGCGGATAGAAAAATGTGAGGTTACAGAACTCATCATTGATTTTAATCAGTTCCCCTTATTACAATCCTTATACACCATGGAATGTACTTTTGACACCATTATTTTCAGAGGAAATCCTGTCAATTTTAAATATTTATATGTGTATGAGAAGCACTTAAATAATTATGATTTTTTGCAACAAATTGGCTCATTGAAAGAGATCTACCTGGCCGATGAAAAGGCCATAGACATGGAAAATTTAACCAAAAATTTACTCCAAATGAATCAACTAAGTTCTGTGTATTTATCTGACGGTAAAATAAATTACTTACCTGAATCATTTGGTAAATTAAAATCACTCTCATGGCTTTCTCTTCATAATTTGGATAGCACCTTTGATTTTGGTAAGGCCTTTAATGTAATTAAGAACATCGAAATAGAACACCTTAACCTCATGTATAATTTCAATAGCCTGGGTCTGAGTAGTGATATTCGATTAATGAAAAAAATTAAATATTTACATATTGGGAATACCAATTTCGAAACTTTGCCAGCAGAAATAGGTGAATTGACCCAACTCTTAGAATTGGATGCAAGCATGGGGTCATTGAGTACATTGCCGAGTAGCCTGGTGAAATTAGTAAACCTTAAAAAACTAATATTAATGCCCTGTAAGTTCTCCAATATTCCCGACGTGCTTTTTCAAATGACTTGGCTAGAGGAACTGGAAGTTGGTGGCGAAGAATGGTTCCCTTCAAAGACCGAATTAAAGCCCATAAGAAAAGCTTTGAAGAAAACAAAAGTCAATGACTATCCTGAATAGTTACGCAGGTACTTTGTAATTAGGAGTGGCTGATTTTCCCCATTCTATTTTTAAAAACAATATCCGTATTTTTGCTTTTGAAAATATGGACATACAATCGAAAATATTTGTTGCTGGTCACCGAGGGATGGTGGGCAGCGCTGTGCACAGAGCATTGATGGCAAAGGGGTTCAATAATATCATTACGCGGACTTCTGCCGAACTTGATTTAAGAAATCAACAGGCTGTAGCCGATTTTTTTGCACTCGAAAAGCCCGAATATGTTTTTTTATGTGCAGCAAAAGTAGGCGGTATCGTTGCCAATAATACTTACCGAGCAGAGTTTTTGTATGATAATTTAGCCATTCAAAACAATATTATTCATTCAGCTTTTGTTAACGATGTAGAGAAGTTAATGTTCTTTGGTAGTAGTTGCATTTATCCTAAATTAGCACCCCAGCCTTTAAAAGAATCTTATCTTTTGACAGGTTTATTGGAGGCAACAAACGAGCCGTATGCCATTGCAAAAATAGCAGGTATTAAATTGTGTGAAGCCTATCGCGATCAATATGATTGCAATTTTATTTCTATTATGCCAACTAATTTATACGGCATCAATGATAATTACCATCCTGAAAATAGCCATGTTTTACCAGCCTTAATTCGCAAATTTCACGAGGCAAAAATTAACCAATTGTCACAGGTTGAAATATGGGGTACCGGCTCGCCATTGAGAGAGTTTTTGTTCGCCGATGATCTAGCAGATGCGGCACTCTATTTAATGTTAAATTACAATGGAAAACAATTTGTCAATATTGGTAGTGGAACCGATTTAAGCATAAAAGATTTGGCCAATTTAATAAAAGATACCATTGGCTACGAAGGCGAATTGGTTTTCAATACAACAAAGCCAGATGGCACGCCGCGCAAGCTAATGGACGTGAGTTATCTGCATGGATTAGGTTGGCAACACAAAGTTCAATTAAAAGATGGGATTCAATTGGCCTATCAAGATTTCTTATCCAAACAATCTTAAATACCATGTCAGGGAATCACCAATCGGACGCAAGTTATCAGATATCTGAATACATCAGTGCAATGCCTGATTGGAGCCGCGCTATTTGTGTTAAATTAAGAAATATAATACACAAAGCCGATCCTCAAATGGTAGAGGATTGGAAATGGGGGCCTAATTTTTACCACAATGGAATGGTTTGTGGTATTGGTGCGTTTAAAAAGCACGTAGCATTTGTTTTTTTTCAAGGCGCCCAACTGAAAGATCTCAAAAAAATTTTATCACAAGGTGAAACCAATGTTCACAATCGCAGGATACATTTTAAAGATGTGAGCGAGATAAAGGAAAAGATTCTTATGGAATACATCAAAGAGGCTGTTCAAATAAATATGACAGGCAGGGCTGTTGTTATAAGTAAAGCAGCAACCATTGAAATAGATACGCCAGATGATTTGCAAAAATTATTAGATGAGCATAAATTGTCCGAGTATTTTGATATGTTGGCTTATACCCATCGCAAAGAATATGTAACTTGGATTAACGAAGCTAAGAAGGATGAAACACGCACCAACCGTTTGACAAAAACGTTAGAAATGTTGCTAAAAAAGCAAGGTGATAAAGTGCTATGATTGCCTAATTTTCCGGAATGTTTTAATCGTGTATTGTACCCAAACGGCCATGAGTATGGGCAATACAACCACTGATAATTTATTGTATGAAAATGCAATTTCAAAATCGAGGTGTAATAAATGTTGAATGGCTCTTGTGATACCGCAACCCAAACAGCTCATATCAAAAAACACCTTGGATAAACAGATTGAACGGCCATGGTCAAAAAAATCAGCGGGCAATAATAGCAATACAATTGGTGCTAATATCAACACGCTGAACAAGATTAAATTAAAAATTTTATATCTATAAGCAGTCGTCAATTTATGATTCTCTGCCAACAACAATTAGGGCGTGAATAATACCTGGTATTCCGCAAAGCAGAGTCCATAGGATATTACTGATAACTGGAGTTGCATCCCAATCTGTAATCAGTCCAACCGCTATTGGTGGAATAAAAAAGCAAAGGATATAAATTAATACCAATGGTACATCATTCATGTTGTTTGGTTTTGTATAATGCTTAACAGCTGCTTTTAAAACTGGTTTAGAAAGTGAATGGGCCTTTTTATCTGCGTCTAAATTGCTAGCTTTATGTGATTTGAAATAAACTTTAGAGGCAACTAAGTTCATAGCTTCTTTTTCGTTTACAACATTCAAAACAGATTTGTTCTCAGTAATTGTTAAAATCAAAGGATCTGATTGAGCAGGGTCGCTTAAATTTTAATTGCTGGCAATTGTTTCTTCGTTTTGTTCTGTCTTCACACCTTTTTTCTTTTCAGCCTTTTTTGCTTGCGTTGTTGCAACTTTTTCTGAACCATGGCCTTCTAACCATTCAATGTGGAATCCACGGTTGTAAATGCGTTTTTGCATTGTGCATGAGCTAAGCGTTAGCAGGGCAGCAATGATGATAAAGGATAATTGTTTAATTTTTTTCATGTTATTATATTGGATTTAAGTTATGTAAATTTTGTATTCTAAAAATTTTCAGATTAAGATCGATTCACTGTAAAGAACGCATTAATAATAAAAAATATCATTTGTTTAATTATAAAAAGTAATCAGATGTGAGTCGAATTAAGTTAATATTTGAAAAACAAAAATATTTAAAAAACAATATTACAAATTAATTTGCAATTATACTAACAATAATATCCAATATGAATAGTAAACTATTGATTGTTAGAGCAAAAAAAAATTAAATTAATCTATTCAATGCAAATTTGTAATGCTAATCATTAATTTTTTCTGCAAGGATATGACCGTCAAATGTCCATAATTTTGTATAAATTAATTCAGTATGATGTCTTTCAGCATTGCTTTCAAAAAGGGTAGCTTCAGAGCTCTTAGATGAACATATTTGGACCTTATATAAGTGCGAACTTTTGAATTTATTGTATTTGTAATCGTAGGTGATGACTTGTTCAATATGATTTCTGCCATATTGATTTTTGTCCTCGTGAAATTGTGTTAAATTATCCACTTCAAGAATGCTCCTTCTGTATAGCAATGTAGAACCAAAATAAAGAAAATCAGTATTGTGATTAGTGAAATGTAAAATGTCGCAACCCAAATAATTGATGCGTGAACCATCAATAGCCGTAATTGGTACCAATTCCCATTGCTGATTATTGTTCATTCTGTATAGTAACATCCAATGATTACCCATCGATAAATCAACTTTATTGAAAACATCAGGTATCGATAATCCAATTTTAACGATGCCATTTTTAAAATATTTGGGGAAGTTTGAAAGCCTTGAATCTTTAAAAACCCGGCTGCCGCAAACCCTGTTTCCCAAAATTGGGAAACACAGGAAAATGAATAATATCAGTATAAGGCTATATAGGGTGTAGAACCTCTTTAAAGGAGTTTTCCGATAGTTACTAAAGTGTATCATCGAATGTTTTTCAGACGCAGATCTTACAGGGAAAAAGACAAGTAACCAAAATACCAATTCAACATGCGGTAAATAGGAAAGATTGATAAAAAGCAGCGACATTATAACAAAACTTAGTCCCCATAAAACGACAAATTTTTTCCCGTGTTTTAAAAAAACAAGTGGCAGCATCAGAAATTGGAAAATGCTTTGGAAAATCCCGGCAGCAATGGAAAATATTCCAAATAGAATGGGCGAGGATAACTCCAACCACCTGAAAAATTGATAGTGTTTTGAAAGGTAGGAACTGGTGAGTAGACTTTTAATGGTTATTCCCCCAAGCCAGTATGTATCCGATACATGGTATAACAAGGCACCAAAACTTATACTGGCATATAATATGAAACCGAAAATGTAAACTTTTGTAATATCGCTTTTAGAAGGATTTCCAATCAAGTTATAAACTGATTTCAATGACTTTGAGAGAAAGCTATTTCCCTTCAGAATAAGGTTGTCTACCGAATAATAATACCCCTGATTGATGAGAATCAGTAATAGTAATGTAAATATAAGGACAACTGTGCCAAGGTTGAAGGTTCCTGCAAGTATATCAAACCAATGCAAAGAACATAATAGCAGAAATGTGGTAATTGGCGAAAAAAAACCAATTGTAAAACTTATAATGAGTGTTATAATATAAACAGATGCCCATTTGTATGTTCCTGAATCATAATAAATATTGAGTGAATAGGTTATTTCCGTAAAACGTATCAGTATTATTATGCCGAGAAAAATCCTTAAAACTGCTGCTTTTTGTTGCTCGCGTTCAGCATTCTGAACTTGCGGAAAGTAAGATTTATGTTCAATAAAGTTTAGTAACCAATTCATATTTTTTGAACATCTTGTTTAGTGCGCAAACATAACATAAAACCTGTTGAATGTTGTTTTTGCCAAAAAACTACAGTACTTTTTTTTAGAATCGAATTAAGTTAGCCTTAATATTTTAATTCTATTCTGCCAGGGCATGGATAGCCTTAGAATAATAACCAACTGCCAATTGAGAGGTTGCTTTTATTCCGTCGGAAATGTCATCTTCAATAGAAAACTATGTCTTTTTGGTATCGGCATGTTCTTAAATACAGAAAATGAAGACATAAATTATGATAGAGAACTATTGGTTAGTTTAAGATTTACTTTATTGCATCACTCCATGCCTGAGGGTCTTTACTCCAAAGGGCGATTTTTTCTGCTTGGCTAGTTGTAATATAATGGCTACTGATAGCAACCTTCGCCAAATCATTGAAATTCGAAAGCGAAATATATGGACACTTGGTCGCATTAAATTTATCATCTGAGGCAACAAATCCATAGTTAAAAATAGAAACCAAGCCTATCACTTCAATTCCATTTTCGCGCAAATCTTCAACAGCTTTTAAACTGCTTTTGCCGGTACTTATTAAATCTTCAACCACAACTACCTTTGCCCCAGCTTCTAATCGACCCTCTATGCTGTTTTTTAAACCGTGCTTTTTTGGTTCTGGTCTAACGTAAGCAAAGGGTAAATTCATCTGATCTGCAATTAATGCACCTTGTGCGATACCTGCCGTAGCAACACCAGCAATTGCTTCTGCATTTCCAAAATTTTGTTGTATTGCTTTTACAAGCGCATTGGTAATGTATTGGCGAATCTTCGGATAGGATAGGGTTACCCTGTTGTCGCAGTAAATTGGCGACCGCATTCCGCTAGTCCAGGTAAAAGGTTCATCAACATTTAATTTTACAGCTTCACATTCTAATAAGTATTGCGCTATTTTTGCACTTGTATCGTTCATCATAATTATGGGTCAGCAAAATTATAAAATATTTATCAACCAATATACACTATTTATCGGCAATAGTGATTTCCTTAAACAACAAAAGGAAAAAGTGATATTGTATCCTGCTTCTGAGTTAAAGGATATTATTTCCAAATTGACGAGTGGTGCTGCCATTCCGAGCCGCAATATTGCATTCGAAACCAACCATTCGATTGAATTATACGATGCGTTGAAAAAACAATTTAAATTAATTAAAGCCGCTGGTGGAATTGTGTTTAATGAACAGGGCCAGTTGTTGTTAATAAAACGGTTGGGTCTTTGGGATTTACCAAAAGGTAAAATTGAAAAAGGGGAGTCACAGCGAATAGCAGCGCTTCGCGAAGTGCATGAGGAGTGTGGATTGCATTTCCTAGGCTTATTAGATAAAATAGACAATACCTACCATGTCTATTTTTTAAAAGGGCGTTGGATTTTGAAAAAAACTGCTTGGTATAAAATGATTGCTTGGGGCAATATCGAAGTAACACCCCAATTAGAAGAAGATATCACCGAGGTAAGATGGGTAGATAAAGATTTCTTAAAACGACCTGATTTCGAAACCTACGATTCTATTCGTACTTTAATGCAAAAAATAGAATTTCCTAAAGTCTCCAAACAATCTCATTTATTTTAACGAAAGGCCTCAAAAATTAGTATGATTTGATAACTATTTGCTTTCTGCAGATTATACCCAAATTGCTATTTTGTTTAATACAATGACCCAGAAATATTTTTGGAAGAAAATTTGTTAAGGGTCTGTTAAAATACGCCTTTGGCTTTAATTGTATTTCTGATAAGCAGCCAAGTAGAGGTGTAATCAGATATAATTCTTTTTTACTAAAATTCTTTCAAACATAAATTTAATAGAAAAGCTCCTAAGTTATACTTTCTTTATGACCCTGAAAGGGTCAAATATAATCAACCTAGGGCTTTAGCCCTGGGTTAAAGTGTAAGTTAATTACCCATTTACTTAAAATTCTTTCAAACATAAATTTAATAGAGAGTCTCCTAATTTATACTTTCTTATGACCCTGAAAGGGTCAAATATAATTTACCTAGGGCTTTAGCTCTAGGTTAAAGTGTAAGTTAATTACCCATTTACTTAAAA
>JAQSCZ010000049.1:13199-25487 GCA_029945665.1 bacterium
AGCTCTAGGTAAAAGTGTAAGTTAATTACCCATTTACTAAAATTCTTTCAAACATAAATTTAATAGAGAGTCTCCTAATTTATACTTTCTTATGACCCTGAAAGGGTCAAATATAATCAACCTCGAGCTTTAGCTCTAGGTTAAAGTGTAAGTTGATCACCGATATACTTAAAATTCTTTCAAACATAAATTTTATAGAGAGTCTCCGAAGTTGTACTTACTCTATGACCCTGAAAGGGTCAAATATAATTAACCTAGGGCTTTAGCTCTAGGTAAAAGTGTAAGTTAATTACCCATTTACTAAAATTCTTTCAAACATTAATTTAATAGAGAGGCCCCGAAGTTATACTTTCTCTATGACCCTGAAAGGGTCAAATATAATTAACCTAGGGCTTTAGCCCTAGGTTAAAATGTAAGTTAATCACCATGATTTGGCGACTTATTTGCCTCCTTGCAAATAAGATGACAAATCAAAATTACGTTACCTAAAACACAATACCTTCAGGTACAAATTTGCTGTAGTTCCCCTTATTAATAATAATATCTCGCACAATGGTACTGCTTATATTGGTGTAGTATGGACTAGATAGTAGAAAAACAGTCTCCACTGTCTCAACCAATTCTTTATTCGCAAAAGCAATTTGTTGTTCGTACTCAAAATCACCTGCCGAACGCAAACCTCTCAGAATATATTGAGCGCCAACTTCTTTGCAATAGTTAACAGTAAGTCCAGTGTAAGCCTTAACATCCACCCTTGGATCATTCGCAAATATTTTTTTAATCCATTCCATGCGTTGCTCCAACGTAAACAAACTTGTTTTTTTGACATTGCTTCCAATGGCAATAATAATTTTGTCAAACATGTGCAAACCTTTTTTTACAATGTCAACATGACCTTTGGTTATAGGGTCGAAAGATCCGGGGAATAATGCTATTTTTTCCATGTTATTTGGGTTGATCTATACAATAATACTATATATTATGCTCTAGCCATTCATTTTGAAAAAACTAAAGCAGGTGCTGCCATATTGTTTCTTTAAAAATAAAGCTTCGGAATCAAAAATGAGTTTATCTGAATGTTCTAGAATAAATAAGCTTTTTTTTTCTTCAAACCAGTCAGACTTCGTTACGGTATCTACTAATTCATGCAGCTGCACAGAATCGTATGGCGGATCGGCAAATACAATGTCGGGTATAATGGTGAGTTGCTTTATGAATTTTATAGCATCCCACTTGGTTATTTGCCAGTCTTTAATCTGCAAGTCTTTTTTAATTTTTTTCATGAACTCAATATTGCCATAATTCATATCAATGCTAATGAGCGATTGCGCCCCACGCGATAAAAACTCTAGTCCTATATTGCCAGTACCTGCGAATAAATCTAAGACCTTACAAGCTTCTATCGGGTAAATATTTTGCAAGGCATTGAATAAGCTCTCCTTCGCCAAGTCGGTCGTAGGGCGGGTATTAATGCCGTTATAAGTTTTAAATTGATAGCCTTTATAAATGCCTGCGATTATGCGCATAATGAAGCTGCATAACACGCAAATAATTTTTGTTGCAAATCTGGAACCGCTGGATTTAATGGTTCAAACGGAAAATTTAAAAGGTTGTTTTTTGAAAAATGTGGACTTAAGAATTGAACCATTTTAGCCTGTTGAAAAATGCTGTAATCGATATTTAAAGTTGCCTCCGATGGCAATAAATCACTGATTTGAAGCGCATTTAAAAGAAAATAAAGGACTTCTGTTTCATTGTCGCAATCATAAGTATTGGCTATAAGACATTGCTCGAAATTGAGCAATAATATGCTGTATGCACTGCCAGTTCTGAATAAATACAATTGATTGGCTTGTTTTTTTACTAAATGGAAACTGATGAGTGCATTCAAGTAATGGATAGAAGCTGTGGGCAATGGGTGGTCGTAATCCACCATTACATTTCCACTTAATTTTTGTTGGTTATAAGCATTGGTCGCAAATGCAGCTGGACTTACAAAGTAATCTGCTGTGAAACTGACAGTAATAATCCGATTAAAATCTGCTTGCATCCATGGTTCAACACTTGCTAATTGTTCAGTTGGATTCGCAATTTTATAGGCGATTAAGTTCTTTTCACGCGCGCTAAATGCTACCAATACCGAACAATCTGTGTAATGGGCAATATACAAATCACACAGTGATGTAACCAAGTCCTTGTCACTATAATACTCAGCCAGTAAGTGTTGTTTATTAGAAATTTCCAACATCATGATATTGAATGCAAACATACTAAAATAATATGAATGTCACTTTCCCACAATGCCTTACTTTGCTTATTCAACCTTAACCAATATGCGGTCGAGCGTTAAATGCTCATTGCTCACCAATACATGGTACATACCCTTTGTCCAATTGGAGGCATCAATTGTTTGGTTGTATGTCAATCCGTTAATTGTTAAAATACTTCTACCTAAATTGTCAAATACTGATAAATTATAATTTTCTAAATTGGTTTTAAGTTCCAATTTGTCATTAAAAGGATTCGGATAAATATTAAGTTGGTAGTTAGAAAGATCGGCAATCTTCAAGAAATTAGGGAAAGTAATGGTCTGTGATGAGCTATCAGTGCAGGTTTGGAAATTACTGGTTGCAAGCGAAACGACAGCGGTTTTATTATTGTATGCAGCCATGTCCTTTGTGAAAAATTTCGCCGTGCTAGTCAATGTGTCATTTAAATACCACTTATAGGAAGTCATGTTAGTATCGCTAGGTACAAAAGCATAGGTTTTCCAATTGCGGGTATAGGTATAGGTTCCATTAGCAGAAGGAGATAGTGTGAAATTAACCGTTCCAATAGTCTTAGAACACGTATTAATTACAATTTTTGCTTCTAATTTGTCGCCTGTCACTAAGCCAGTGTAATTGTATTGATTCGTCGCGCCAGAACTTTGCAATACATTGTTCTTATAAAAATTATAGGTTTGGTACAATGGGTTGATGGTATAAAGAAATGCATTCTCACAACGGCTGGTACTAAATGAATATATCCCATTGTCGCTTGGAAAAGTATCAACAGTATAGGCTGGTTTTTCAATGATATCCGGACAACTTAAACTCAAACTATCTTTAATTAGAATTTGTAATGAGTCGCTTTTCGTTGGATTGAAGGTATAAGCAGTGTCTTTTGAAAAAGGTAAATTATTGAATGAAATACTCACTTTTGTTTTTGGTAAGTTGATTATGGTAGCTTGCATTACATCGCCTTTACAAATGCGATTGTTTATTTGCACCTGATAAGCAATGTTCGAACAATTATTTGTTCTAACACTCACAACGGTATCAGATGTTTTGCAAAAATTATTCTGATAACTCCGGATGGTGAAATTATAAAAAGTGGAAGGTGCTAACCCACTCAAAGAAATAGAACTATCAGTAGTCACTGACTTGAAATTAATGCCATTTAAACTGTATTTAACTGAATCGATTCCAGCTGTTTTTAGCCATTTCAAGGTTATATTACTAGATGTTTTAATCGCATTGAAATTTCTTGGATTGAGTCTTGGCACAGGCACTATATTCAACGTATTACTTGGGTTGCTTTTGCAGTTATTAATACTCTTCGCAATAGCAAATACACTGATTTTGTTAGGCCCACTATAATTTAAACTCAATAATTTTGTTTTTATATATAGGCTATTGTTAACATACCATTCAACGCTGTCAATATTGGTTCCGCTTGCTGTAAAGATTTCATTAATTTGACCGCAAATGGTGTCTTTGCCATTGGTTTTTGTAATTGCAATGCTGGGTTTTGCGTACCAATTTAATTTGAAGCTATTAGGGGTAATTGCACAGCCATTGCTGGTCGCTGTAACCGTTACACTATAATTCCCAGTGTCTTTAACAAAAATTGTTCTCGATGTTTTATTGTTTAAGCTCCATTTGTATTGAACACCCGACCCAGGATTGGCCGTTAAAAGTAATGAATCACCTTTGCAAATAGTGCCAGTGCTTCCATTGCTAATAGTTGCCAACGGCGATGGTTTTACGGTCACCTTAAGCGTATCGGGTGTACTTGAACCATAGGCGTTCTTAGTTGTTAAAATGGCTAATTGTGTGCCAGTCGATGTGAATTTAACCACTGGATTTTGAAGTGTACTTGTAAGTGGTATAGCATTGGTAAATTTCCAATTCCAAGACGTTGGAGAACCACTGCCTTTGGCAGTCATCTGAGCGCTGTTATTGGCACATACCACGCTGTCAACACTGTATGCCTCTGCGGTTGCTAATAGGCTAGAAGGACTAAATTCAAAAGACTTACCATAAACAATGTCTCCATTATCACTACCGTTGCTATTAGATGCAACTATGGTTGCATAAAATTTCACTTTTCCAATATTGCTACTTGGTGCTTTCCATGTAAAGGTCCAACGGGTGCTGTCTTTTTTGATGGTATCTGTTCCAGTTGTTGTATGCAAAATATATTGACGGGTGTTGCCCCCAACCGTTGCGCTTGATTTTTGAACTCTGCCATTCCCAGCATTTAATGTGCCTGCAGGCGCATTGGTGGATGAACTGAGACATGTTATTTCAAATCCATAACGAGAAATACCGGCTTGTTTAAAGCTTAAGGATATGGTATAGGTAGAATCAGGAATATATCCTCCACCTTGAAAATTACTATTTAAGAAAATTTTACTCAAATTCGAATTGCCACTTGTAATAAAGGTTCCGCTGTGGCAACTTGTGCAATTTGATTCACTGGTTGAGCCTGTAATAGGTGCACCTGTAAGCGCTGGGTTTGGTCCTGAAATATACATGACCGAACTCGTTAAGGTTATTAGGAAAACAATTGAAATTATGATGTTACGAAGGTATATTTTATTCATACTTAGCAAATATAGTAAGTATGTAATTGATATTGCCTTGCGAATGAGAACTATGACAATATTATGACAATATTTGTTGCCACAAATAAATAGTATTAAAAAATTAGCTCACTTTCTAAAGCGCTTAATTTAAACGTTTGGTAATAATTTCTTCAACCTTTTTGTAAAACTGAATAGGCGTATATTTTCGCCAAGCTAAGTTATCCAACTCGCCACCAAAATTAAGATAATAGTCGGCTTTGCAGTAACGAAACTCTTCGAGCACATGTTCCCTGAAATTGACCATGGCGATCCATCCTTCCTCTAGTTCTGCAAACCATTCTTCGTAATAAGAATCATCGCTGCTGTGAAAATTTAAAACATTTTCGCCAATAATTATAAATTTATCGATGCCTTCACCTTGCAGTAATTCTATCACATCTCTTTTTAAGAGCATAATGTCATTGTTAATAGCATCGTTCCATTCGCCAATTAACTCGATGATGCAAAATCCTTTGTCATAGTCGGCATATAAAACTTTAATATACAAGGTTGAAGAGCCAAATGAATCCCATTGAGGATGGATGAGATAATTGTATACCGCATTGCTGTACTCAAATTCGCTGTGTGTATTTTGATAAAATGGTGAATTCACATCCTCCTCGGAGTTGTATAAATGTAACCAATGATAATGTGGTTCGATATCCTGCATAAATCTGCTACAAAATTAGAAATATTATTGCTTTTCATTGTTATGGGTATAAAATTTACCACAACATATTATGCTTTTTGATATTAAATTATTTATTTTAACAAAAGTAATTTGTCTTTTCAGCATTAATTGTATTATTTTGCACCTCTTTTTAAAAAAAGTATATGGCAATAATTAGTAAATTAAGACGTTCGGGTTGGGTTTTAGGTATTATCCTTATTTCCCTTGTGTTGTTTGTTATCAGTGATTTTATCACGAACTACAATAAATATACTTCAGGCGGTTCAAAAGGCGAAGTAGGTTCCATTTCTGGTGAAAAAATTAAATTGGATGAGTTTGATACCAAGTATCAACAAACACTTGTTCAATATGAAGCAACCGGACAACCATTAGACGATAATGCAAAAACGCAGGTTAGCAATGTGGTTTGGAATCAATTCATCCAAGACCGTATCATTGAAAAAGAATACGATAAATTGGGTATTGTAGTGCCTACTGACGAATCGGCTGTGCTATTGTATACCAATGATGCGCACCCTTTGATTAAGCAAAATTTCTCTCAACAAAATGCGGAATTTGATCCAACGATTGTTCGTAAAATTATCGATCAAAATAAAAAGAATCCTGAAATTATGGGTCAAATTGAACGTTTGATTAAACAAGTAATTTTGGAAACTCAAAATAGAAAGTATACATCACTTATCGCTAAATCCCTTTATGCTACATCACTTGATGTTGAAGATGATTATTATACCAATACTACTAATTTGAAAGGTAAAATAGTTACACTGAACTTTATTTCTATTCCAGATAAAGACATTAAGGTGACAGATGCAGAAATGCAAGAGTACATCAACAATCACAAAGAAGATTTTAAACAAGAGAACTTAAGGGATATTGATTACGCCTCTTGGTATATTACACCAACAAAAGCCGATACAATGGCTGTAAAAGAAGATTTATTGAATGAGATTTCTAAATTTAGCCAAACTGAGAACGACTCCATATATGTTACTTTAAATAATTCAACTTTCGATAATTCTTATAAGTCAGTAGGCGGATTGCCCCCAGAGATTTCAACTGTAATTATGAATGCACCAAAAGATTCAGTGATTGGCCCATTATACTACCAAGGTGGTTATAGCTTATTTAAAGTTACAGGAATTAAAGAAGATTCATTGTCAAATGTACATGCTGTTAAATGTGAGGTGCCAATTAAAGGCAATACCAAACAAGATACAGCGAATGCATTAATTGAAGCAAAAAGAATTGCGGCAGAAATAAAAGGAAGTAGCAATGCCATGGATTTACTTAATAAAAAGTCTACCGTTGGCGAAGTAATAAATCCATATGACATGGGTTGGTTCAACGAAAACAGTCAGCCAACAGATGTCAATAAAATTATAAAAGGAATGGGCAATGGCGATGCCGTTGCAGCCAAAACAGTTTTTGGAATTTCTATTTTTAAAATAGTGGCACCTAAATCTAAGAAATTGGTTCAATTGGCTGAAATTAAAAAGGGAATCGAACCGATGCAAGCCACCCAAGATGATGCATACAGCAAAGCCATGGATTTTAGCGCTAAATTAAATGACAAGGTAGATTTCGAAGAAATAACCAATAAAGCTGGAGTTGCAAAAGCGATAGCAAAGGATATCAAAGAAAGTGACAATGTTATTATGGGTATTCCAGATTCAAAACAGATACTGAGATGGATCTACAACGAGGACAGAAAAGTAGGAGACTACTCAGAAATATTTACACTTAGTGATAGATTGTTAGTGGTTCGCATTGCTAAAATTAAAAAAGAAGGTACTAAATCGCTAGATGATGCAAGAGCAGATGTCGAAAAGTTAGTATTAAATGAGAAAAAAGCGGCATTATTAAAGGCCCAATTTGAGAAGGTATTGCCAACTGCTAAAACACTTGAAGATGTTGCAATTGGTGTTAAATCCATAGCGCAACCTATTGATGCATTATCCTTCGGTTCATTTGCAGTGCCTTTCGCTGGCGGTGATCCTAAATTAGTAGGGTATTTATTTGGAACGAAAATTAATACCATCAGTCAGCCTTATGTGAGTCGCGAAGGTGTGCACGTTGTATTTGTAGAAAGTATTGTGAAACAGCAATTGCCAACAACATTGTCTACAAGAAAAGGCAGTTTATATTCTAATACAAAAGGCAGAATTTACGAGCAAATATTAAACTCCTTGAAGAAATCTGAAGATGTAAAAGACTTTAGATTTAAGTACTATTAATAGTATTTGATATTAACCCAATTTAAAAAGGATGTACCTGAAAAGTACATCCTTTTTTTGTGCAGTTGTTTTCAAATTTAGTCTCAGCTCAAATGCTAATAAAGGTTTAAAAAACATTATTTAAAAAGGCATTTGTAACTATTCAATATTTTGATTGAACTTACTCAATAATTTGTTTATTTTTGCGTTACATATATCATGGATCCTCTATTACAAACCTTACTCGATATTATCAAATACATTATTCCTTCATTGGTTGTATTTTTAGTTTGCTACGTTATTATTAATAAAGTGATGGAAGATCACACCGCACGATTGCAATTGGAATTAAGAAAAACAACGGCCAGTTTGTTAACGCCATTAAAGTTACAAGCCTATGAACGCATGATACTTTTTTTGGAAAGAATTAGTCCGCAAAATTTAATCATTCAATACAATGATGGTGCCTCATCTGCACAAGGATTAAAATATTTAATGGAGGCTTCAGTAAACCAAGAGTTCAGTCATAACCTATCACAACAAATCTATATCAGTAACCAAGCTTGGAATATTATTAGAGTTGTAAAAGAGGAGGTAATCCAATTGTTACATACCGTATACAGTAGCATGGAAGCCGATGCAAATGGTGTGATTTATTCAAAAGCAATCGTTGATAAAATGATGCAAGAGAATAGAATTCCAACTCAAAAAGCAATTGATTTCTTGAAAGCTGAAATTAATCTTTATTTTTAAATGGCCGAAAATCCAATATTCAAAACCGATAGCGGAATAGAAATTAAGCCTGTGTACACCGCAGGTAAAACCAATCAAACAGAATTGCCCGGCAAATTTCCATTTACACGCGGTGTAAGAGAAGACATGTACCGCGGTAAATTATGGACCATGCGTCAATATGCTGGTTTTTCAACAGCCGAAGAATCAAATAAAAGATACCACTATCTATTAAAACAAGGCACCATGGGCTTGTCTGTGGCCTTCGATTTACCTACCCAAATTGGATACGATAGTTCACATGAATTTGCAGAAGGCGAAGTTGGAAAAGTTGGCGTTGCAATTGATTCACTAAAAGACATAGAAACGCTATTTGATAATATTAAGTTAGAAGAAATCACCACTAGCATGACAATAAATGCTACAGCTTCAACACTTTTATCAATGTACATTGCATTGGCTAAAAAGCAAAATGCAGACTTAAAGAAAATTTCAGGGACCATTCAAAATGATATCTTAAAAGAATATGCAGCCCGTGGTACTTATATCTATCCACCGCAACCTAGCATGCGCTTGATTACAGATATTTTTGATTTTTGTAGCAAAGAAATTCCAAAATGGAATACAATTTCTATCTCTGGTTATCATATTCGCGAGGCAGGAAGTACCGCTGTGCAAGAGTTGGCATTTACTTTAGCCAATGGAAAAGCTTATGTTAAAGCGGCCATCGATAAAGGTTTAGATATTAATGTATTTGCAAAGCGCTTGTCTTTTTTCTTTAATGCACATAATAATATGTTTGAAGAAGTGGCCAAATTTAGAGCGGCTAGAAGAATGTGGGCACAAATTACCAAAGATTTAGGAGCTACCGATCCGCAAGCACAAATGTTGAGATTTCATACGCAAACAGGCGGTTCAACTTTAACCGCACAGCAACCAGAAAATAATATTATTAGAGTAACGATTCAAGCGATGTCGGCTGTGTTGGGCGGTACACAAAGTTTGCATACCAATGGTTTCGATGAGGCATTGAGTTTGCCAACCGAAAGTGCAGCAAGAACTGCCTTGAGAACACAACAAATAATAGGTTTCGAAAGTGGTATTACCCAAACAGTAGATCCCCTTGGCGGCAGTTATTTTATAGAAAAACTTACCGATGAAGTTGAAACAGCGGCTTATCAATACATGCATGCAATTGATGCAATGGGTGGAAGTGTTGCTGCTATTGAACAAGGTTATATGCAAAATGAAATTGCAAAAAGCGCTTACATCTATCAAACTGATATTGAATCGAATCAAAAAATAATTGTAGGGGTTAATAAATTTGTTGAGGCAGATTTAAATCAAAAACCTGTATTCAAAATTGACGATAGTATTCGCAAAATCCAAATGGATAAATTAGTTGCATTGAAAAATGAAAGAGACAATGCAATTGTTGAAAATGATTTAATGCAATTAAAAAGTGCAGCTATCGAGAATAGAAACGTCATGCCCCATCTTATTAAAAGTGTTGAAAGCTATGCAACACTAGGCGAAATAGCAGATACTTTAAGAGAAGTATTTGGTGAGTATAAAGGTTAAAAAATTGTTTTGTTGAATTATTAGTACTATCTTTGGTAAAAGTTATTGACATTTACAACGATAATTATTCTTTATAATTATTTTTTTATGTCGGTGATATTATGGTGGCATTATAGTATTATAATACTAACATTTGCTTAATCGTAAATTAACAAAAAGATAAGCGGTTTTATGAACAAAAAAATCTGAATTTTTAACACAAAAAAATTTTTTTAACAACTATTTTTGAACTTAATTTCAGAATTGAATTATATATTATACAGTTATTTATAAAATCTTGAAAAACAGCAATATACAAATGAGCATGAGTGGACAACAATTAAACGCAGAAACAGTTTGGGCAAATTGCCTAAAAATTATTAAAGACAATCTTAATCCGCAAAGCTTCAAAACTTGGTTCGATCCAATTAAATCTATAAAACTTGAAAATAAAGTATTGACCATACAAGTTCCAAGTCAATTTTTTTACGAATGGCTCGAAGAGCATTACGTGACGCTTTTACAAAAAACACTCAAACAAGTGTTAGGTATTGGGGCAAAGCTTGAATACAATATCATAGTAGAAAATAGTACACCTTCTTCTGGTCCATATACAATTAACGTGCCTACAGGCAACGGAAGAAAACCAGTTACCAATGAAGTGAATTTGCCAATTAATGTGACCAATAACATTAAGAATCCATTCATCATTCCTGGTTTAAGAAAAGTGCCAATCGATTCTCAATTAAATCCAAAATATACGTTCGATAATTTTATTGAAGGTGAATGTAACCGTTTAGCGAGAGGAGCTGGTTGGGCTGTTGCGCACAATCCTGGAGGCACTGCCTACAATCCATTAATGATTTTTGGTGGGGTAGGTTTGGGTAAAACGCACTTAATTCATGCCATTGGAAATGCGATTAAACAAATCAACAAAAACAAAACTGTAATTTATATTTCTGCTGAGAGATTCATCAATCAATATGTTGAATCAGTAAAAGCAAATAATCAAAATGATTTTGTTAACTTTTATCAAAACATGGATGTACTAATCGTGGATGATGTACACCAGTTTTCTCAAAAAACAAGAACGCAAGAAATTTTCTTTACCATCTTTAATCAATTACACCAAGCCGGCAAGCAAATTATTTTAACCAGCGATAAAGCACCGAAAGATATTAAAGACGTTGACGAAAGATTATTATCTCGTTTCAAATGGGGCTTATCTGCCGACTTAAATATTCCTGATTTTGAAACTAGAATAGCAATACTTGAAAACAAAGCATACGAAAGTGGATTATCTCTTCACCGCGAAGTTGTTGAATACATTGCACATAATATTGATACCAATATTAGAGAAATTGAAGGTGCATTAATTTCATTGCTTGCTCAAAGTTCTCTTAATAGAAAAGAGATAGATTTAGATTTAGCTAAACAGATGATGAAGAATTTTGTGAAGAACGCCACAAGAGAAATTAGCATCGATTATATTCAGAAATTAGTTTGCGATTATTACAATGTTTCAGTTGAAAATGTTAAATCAAAAACAAGAAAAAGAGAAATTGTACAAGCCCGTCAAATCGCCATGTATTTTGCTAAAGATTTAACAAAAGCATCTTTGAAAAATATTGGAACCCACTTTGGAAACAGGGATCACAGTACTGTTATTCACGCTTGTCAAACGGTGAATGATTTAATGGATACAGATAAGAAATTCAGACACGATGTAGACGAATTAAATAAAAGAATACGAATTAACACGTATTAATTTAATACCTAAAATTTATAAAAAAAACCTGTTAGCAATAACAGGTTTTTTTTATGTTTTAATTTTAAATCTATTTAACTTAAGAGGTCGTTTTCGGATAGAATGCAAAATAATTCCAAAGGTATAAACGCTACAATTTGGATGTCTCTCAAAGTAAATGATACAACGCTATTTTTTTGGTTGCGCAACTTATAAAAGAGAGAGTCCTAAAACATATTAAATAATTAAAAGCATTGTATTATAAACAAAATGTTTGTGTTTCTTAAAGAGATTAATTTCGAAATGGTATGGATTTGTTAGAACATGTATTTTATCACAACTTTTTTGTTCGCAAAAAATGATTAAAATAACGTGAGCTCGGGTTAAGGAATTATATTTAATTAATATGACTGTTACGAAGGTTGCACATATGGCTGGTACCACGGCTTAC
>JAQSCZ010000050.1 GCA_029945665.1 bacterium
GAGCTCACGAATGATTTATTGCCAAATCTTGGAAAAGTTCGGATCAGTGTGATATATAATAATATAATTTTGATGTCATAGTAATATTTAAGACATTTTTTTGTGTCATTTAAAACTAATCTTATGAAAAAAATTATATATTCATTTTTCTTAATTATTTTATTTTTCAGTTATATTGAGGCTATTTCTCAAAATGTATTCCTACCAGATTCAATTATAAGGAACAATGAAGGGAAACCTTTATATATGAGAAATCAAATGATTGTTAAGTTTAATCCTTCAATTGTTGATACTGCATTGGTTAATGATACTAATTTACAAACAGGTATAATAAGTGATTTCATTAATCCTTTTGCATTACAAATGATTATTGATAGCGGTTACTTTAACAGTTCAATTGCAAATTTAAATATAAAAAAAATACATCGAAAAATGCTGATTTTTGATACATTGAGTATCTCTAGATTAGGAGAATCCATAATAATTCCAGAATTTTGGTCAACTTTTTTGATAGAATATAATACTATTGCAGGCATGAGTTTTGAAGATGCTTTAGACACTCTAGGAACCATGTCACCACTGATTGAGTATGCACATCCAAATTACATATATGAATTAGATGGTACTCCACCAAATGACCCAAGATTTCTGACAAATCAGAAAGGAGTGCACATTACAGGGTTTAGTGGCCAGGCAATCGCACAGTCAATTGATATTGATCCCGCATGGGATTTAACAACTGGAAGTTCAATAATTAGGGTAGGAATTTATGATACAGGTATACAATGGTCACATGATGATTTTAGTGAAGATAATTCATGGATTAAAAGCAGAATTAAAGGTGGTTGGGATTGGATTAATAACCAACATGCCTCAGCAACAAGTAATTTTGACATTGTTGGACACGGTACAAGAGTCGCTGCAATAATAGGTGCAATTAGAAATAACGGAAAGTTCATTGCAGGTATTGCTGGTGGAAATGCCTCATTAGCACTCTCATCTTCTTCTTATTCAGGAATCTCTCTCTATGGATTAAAAACTGGAGAAAACTATATGACTGACAATAATGTTTTAGATGCTCTGATGGAAGGATCGACCTCTTTTAATGGTACTTATGGCTATTCACTAAATATAATGAATTTAAGTTGGGGTGGCGCATCCTCATCTATTTCATTACAAAACCAAATGAGGTATGCCTTCCAAAATAAAGTGTTAATATTTTGCTCCGCTGGTAATAGAGTTTACGACTTAGGGACACAATCTTATGGCCCAACTTTTGAACATTATCCAGTAGGATACAGAGATGAATGGTTAATGGCCGTTGGTGCTAGTGATGAAACGGGAAATTACGCGGATTTATCTAATTATGGTCATGGGATTTCAATAGATTTTGTTGCACCAGGTACAAGCGGTTTAAATTCTACTTTAACAAATACAAGTAATACTTCCTATAGCACATCTGTAGCAGGAACTTCTTTTAGCACACCAATTGTTGCAGGTACCGCTGCATTAATGCTAAGTTATTGTGAAGAAAACACCAATATACCAAACAAACTTGCACCTGAAGATGTTGAGATATTATTAGAAAAGGCAGCCATAAATTATGCCAACTTGGGAACTTATGATAATAAAATAGGTTTTGGTAAAATTATTGCAGGTGCTACCTTGGAAAGCATGAAATGGCCTAGATTTGAAATACGACATTATAAACAAACTTTTAATTCATCTACAGCATCCTTAATAAGTACAACGTATCCAAATTTATTCACTATTGTTAAGAAATATAAATTAACAAAAGTCTTTAATATTACACAACCATCTGGAAGAACTATTTTGGACGTTTGGAAGAGAAATAGTTCGTCAACTTTATATGGCAGTGGGAGCACTGATGAAGTAAATTGCGAAGTTATTTCTTGGAATCAAACTTCTGCAACTATGGAAGGATACATTTATCACTCAATTACAACTAGGACTATATATGTGAATGGTCATCCCACTCCTCATACAATAGACAAATGGTGGCCGATAACTGCTGCAGGTCTAAATAGCAAAGAAGAGATGGATTTAACAGTCTATTCAGAAGATCCACTTGCGACTAATATGAATAGCATTTCGATTAAATCTGAATTAGTTAGGTTATTTCCAAATCCCAATAATGGAAATTTTACAATAGCTTTTGGATTATTAAAAAACACAACTGTATTAATAGAACTAACCGACGCCTGTGGTAAGATAGTTTATAAAAGTGCTGTAAATAAGGAAATGGAAGGACATATCGAATACAATATTGAAACAGCAAATCTCAGATCAGGATTATATTTTTGTAACATTATAACGAGCGAAGGTAAAATTTGTAAAAAAATTACGATTATTAAATGAACACTGTAAAGAAATTATATAAAATCCCTGCATTTCTAATACTTGTATCTACAATTTTTTCTTGCCAGAAAGAAAAAAAAATAGTGCCAAATACGAATCATGAACCTGAATACTATACAGAGGGAATTAATAATTATAATCCATGCTTTAATCCTAGAAATGATAATGAATTCATATATATTAGAAAGGATTTTGATAAAGGTACTTCGGAAATAATAAAACATTCTCTTTTAACCAATACTAGTAACATTCTTTTAAAAAATGTAAGTTCAAGTTGCCATTTAACTTGGGGTGAAAATGGTTGGATTATTTATACAAATGACAATATTTACAAGTTAAAAGATAATGGTGATAGTTTTACTATAATTTCTACTCCATACAATTATTCAAAGACTGATGTATGTTATACAAAAGAAAACAATTTTTTATTTACATTATTAGGATCACCAAATTCCGGAAATAAAATCATTAATAATAATGGCCTTTTAGTAGATAGTTTAGAAGGCTTAGGCAGTCAACAATTTTTATTGTTAAATGAGGTAAGTTCGGAAAATATTTTGGCCGGTAAAATTGAAAATGATAAATTATTTAAAATTAAGGTTTGTGATCTTAACACCAAAGTATATCAAGATATAAAGGTTTTAACGACAGACTATCCAAACAATCAAATTAAAGGTTTAACTTGGCATCCCAATAATCAGGATATAATCTATTCAATATTGAGCCATGGTATTTTTATTATTAATAAAAATACTGGGAATGAAATTAAGATTATAGATGGAGATGGTCTATATGGTTTTGTAAGTATTTCTCCAAATGGTAAAAATATAATTTTTGAAAGAATTGATTTTAAGAAAATGTCTAATCAAATAGATTTTCTTATGGAACATAATATCTTTATTATTGATATAAATGGGAACAATTTAAAAAAATTAGAATTCTTATAATAAATTTAGCTTAGTTTCCAATTTTTCTAATGTTATCTATAGTCAAAATTGATAAGTATAGTCATTACAATAAGCTAAAGCTTTTCCTGAGTATAATTCAGAAACTAGTATTTGCAATATATTAAATTGCTTGCTGAAATTAAATTAGAATGACTAAATCTTCTTTGAATGGCTTAAAATATATAACTTATTGCATACAAACAACTGTCGATACTATAATTATGATTACTAAAACATGAGTTTCATAATGTACAAATAGTTTATATTTGTTTGCAGAATATTAAACATTTTAGCCTCCTTTGGATTCAGATAATAAATATTGGTATTTAAGAAATCATAAGCTCTTCAGGGTTTTAAGCAATATGCAGTTAAAACAACTTTGCATTATTACTGGTTTTAAAAAGGCTAAAAAGGGTGATGTAATTTATCTATTTTCCTCCGATGCCCCAAAAATTTATTTCTTAAAAAAAGGCAATATTAAAATTGCTGAAATCGATGACGAAGGCAATGAAATAACAAAAGAAATTATTCAGAAAGGAGACTTATTTGGTGAATTGAGCCTTGATACCACTATCAAAAGTAATGAATACGCGCAAGCCTTAACAAATGATGTGGCCATTTGTAGTTTCTTACTTTCGGATTTCGAAGCATTAATGGAAAAACATCCAGGATTAGCACTTTCTTACAGCAAATTCGTTGGCCTCCGGTTTAAAAAAATGTCAAGCAATTATTCGAACCTAATTTTTAAAGATGCCCGCAGCCGCCTGATTTACTTTTTAAAAGAATGGTCGATACGCGAAGGTATTTTTGAAGGCATGCAAGTGAAATTATTGAACTACCTGACCCAGCAAGACATGGCACAAATAATATGCACATCCCGCCAAACCATAACCCAATTGCTAAATGACTTTGAAAAAGACGGTCTATTAACTTATAATCGACAGGAAATTATGATTTCAGATTTTTCGAGATTCAAATAAATTTTTTAAATGTAAAGCAGCCGACATTTGGTGATGTCAATACATATTTATTTTGCAGTACAATATATTCAAAATAACATGAAACAATTTTTGATCGCCATACTTAGTCTTCTAATTTCACTCTCGCTATACCCTCAAGACAATTCAAAAGCTACCAAACGACAAAAGCAATTCAATGTAAAATCTAATCTAGCAATTCAGGGTTACGACCCTGTTGCTTATTTTAAGCAAGGAAAGGCAGTGAAAGGGAAAAAAGAATTTGCAGTCAATGCCGAAGGTATTATTTACCATTGCTCTTCGGCCGCCAACAAAGAATTATTCTTGAAAAATTACAGTGCATACGAGCCCCAATATGGTGGTTGGTGTGCTTATGCCATGGGCAATTCAGGCGAAAAAGTTGAGATTAATCCGGAAACTTTTAAAATAATTGATGGCAAACTTTACCTTTTTTACAATGCCTATTTTAACAATACATTGAATAGTTGGAATAAGAATGAAAAGGTACTTAAAGCCAAAGCAGATAGTAATTGGCAAAATTTTTACAAATAAATAACCCCATGAAATCAAATAAATTAAATTTAATCGTAGCATTAATCGCAGCCATTATAATGCTTCAAACGCTTTTCTACAAATTCTCAGGAAGTGCCGAATCCATTTATATTTTTAGTACATTAGGGATAGAACCTTGGGGCCGCATTGGTGCAGGTATTTCCGAACTTATTGCTAGCATTTTACTGCTCATTCCTCGCACCCGTTTACTAGGTGCATTAATGGGCTTGGGTATTATGCTAGGCGCTATTGCTGCACATATTTTAGTACTTGGCATAGCGGTGCAAGGGGATGGTGGTAAACTATTTATTTTGGCCTTACTCACTTTTATAGCCTGTGTTGTACTACTCATAAATAATAGAAAACAAATTCCTCAGATTTTAAAATATAAGTTTTAGTATGCTACAAAACGATATCAAATCGACTTTAGGTCAACTTACCAATTTATTGAACCAATTAGACAATGCTAAATATACACGCAGCAATGCCCAACTCGGTATTGCCTCTATTGGAGAACATACCAGACATATTATCGAAATGTTTAATTGTTTGCTAATTAATTACAGTGCAGGGATTGTAAATTACGATGCAAGAGAAAGGAATAAGTTAATTGAAAATGCGGTTGATGAGGCAGTCATCGAAATCGAATCCATAAAAAACAACCTTGATAAACCGAATAAATCCTTAGTGCTAATTCAAGCAGATAAGAGCGTTATTCAAACTAATTATGAACGCGAATTGCTTTACAATTTAGAACATTGTATTCACCACCAAGCATTGATAAAAGTAAGTTTATTCGATGCAACAGATCTAATTTTATCGAGTCATTTTGGCGTAGCGCCTTCTACGATTGCTTATAGAAAAAAAGTAAACTTAGAATACAATTAAAGACCTAAAACACGTTCAACGGGCAAACGACCATCAAACATCATTTCTGGATTCTCTAACAATTGTTTCACTCTAACAAGAAAACTTACACTTTCTCTACCATCAATGATTCTATGATCATAGCTCAAAGCCACATACATCATTGGGCGAATGACCACTTGACCATTTTCGGCAATCGGGCGTTCTATGATGTTGTGCATTCCTAAAATAGCCGATTGAGGTGGATTGATAATTGGTGTACTTAGCATACTGCCAAAAACCCCACCATTCGTAATGGTAAAAGTACCACCACTCATTTCTTCCATGCTTAATTTATTGTCTTTTGCCTTTCCTGCTAAACGCTTAACTTCTTTTTCGATTTCAGCCAAACTAAGGGTTTCAGCACTTCTAATAACTGGCACTACTAGTCCTCTTGGACCTGATACTGCAATTGAAATATCGCAATATCCATTGAATTGGATTTGATCACCATCGATAAATGCATTAACAGCTGGCCAATCTTGTAAAGCAATGCAACATGCTCTGGTAAAAAAGCTCATAAAGCCCAATCCAATCTCATGTTTTTCTAAAAATGTTGCTTTAAACTTGGTTCTGATATCCATGATTGGCTTCATGTTTACTTCGTTAAAAGTAGTTAACATAGCCGTTTCGTTCTTTGCAGCAACCAATCTTTTTGCAACTGTCTTTCTCAGATTGGTCATTTTTTCAAGTCGCACCGTTCTTTCGCCACTTGCATTACTATATTTACTAGTGGGTGCGCTATTGCTTCCCTTTCCACTTGCAACAATCGCTTCTAATACATCTGTTCTGGTAATTCTACCATTAGGACCACTTCCTTTTACCTGATTAGGTTTCAGACCATGCTCCATCATCAATTCTTTTGCCAATGGCGCTATGTGCACATCGGTATCAAAATCAGCCACCTTAGCAACTTGCTCTGCTGCTTTAGCCGGCGCCTCTTTTGTAGCAGCTTTGGTTTCTGCTTTAAATTCTTCTTTCTTGGCTTCTACTTTTGCAGGAGCATCCTCTGCTGGCGCAGGTGCCTTATCATCAATTTTTACAATAATGGCGCCCACTTTAATTTCATCACCTTCTTTGGCCAATTGTTCGGTTAAAATACCTGCGGCTTCTGCGTTTACCTCGAAGGTTGCCTTCTCACTCTCTAACTCTACAAGGGGTTCATCTAATTTAACATAATCTCCAACTTGTTTTAACCATTTCGAGATGGTTACTTCACTGATTGATTCTCCGGGACTAGGAACTTTTATTTCAATTGCCATTTCTGCAAAAATTTTTAGGCTGCAAAGTTAATACAAAGATTTGGTTCTTCAGCGCTGCGTGTTCATGTTCATTTAAATGGCATATTCATTTATGTTGGAATTATATTTTAATTATATATTATTTTAAATTAATATAGCTATAATTTATATTATAATTTATACGCTCTATTTTTTTGCTAAGTAAAAAACCCTCACCTTTGTGCCCATTATGTCAATATTAGTAGGAAAAAAAGCACCCCATTTCAGCGCAGCAGCTGTTATAAATGGAGAAGAGATAGTAGAAAACTTTAGTTTAGACCAATACATCGGTAAAAACCATGTTGTTTTATTCTTTTATCCGAAAGATTTTACATTTGTTTGCCCAACTGAATTGCATGCCTTTCAAGCACAACTAGGTGAATTTGAAAAAAGAGGTGTTAAAGTGGTAGCATGCAGTACCGATACCGAAGAAAGTCACTACACTTGGTTACAAATGCCAAAAGACAAAGGCGGAATTCAAGGTGTTACTTATCCAGTAATAGCGGATACTAGCAAAACCATTACCACTAATTATGGTGTTTTAAAAGGTTCATACGAATACAACGACGATGGTCTTTTAATTGCCAATGGACCAATGATAGCCCTTAGAGGTTTATTTCTTATCGATAAAGAAGGTGTTATTCAACATGCAACGATTAACAATTTAGGCCTAGGTAGAAATGTGGATGAAACCTTGAGAATGGTAGATGCCTTGCAACACATTGAAGAAAAAGGCGAAGTTTGTCCTGCCAATTGGGAAAAAGGCAAAGAGGCCATGAGCGCAACTTTTAAAGGTGTTTCAGAATATTTGAGTCACAACTAAACCAATTTATTGGCAGTGTTCCAATAATTTAAAATCCAATTGTGTTAAAAGCAATTGGATTTTTTTTGGCCCTTTTTACCTTTTTCAATCCAATTCTTTTCCTGATAAATGTATATCTAAAAAAAATCTTTCCCTACTCTAAGAATGAATTTATAGCATTGTCTAATTTTTGGTACAATCCTTGATTAGTCTCCAATAAGAATGCGTTTATTTCGCACTTTCGTTATAAAATTAGCAATTAACCTTAACAACCACAAAAGCTTATGTCAAAAGCAATTACCAAATCAATCTTAGTCACACTCGTTCTTTTTATTGGAATAAAAATGAACGCACAACAATGGCTAGGGCGAACCACAGGAAACTACGCTGGCACCTATGGTCTGTATAACAATGCTTCTTCAATCGCTGATTCGAAGTATAAATACTACTTTAACTTTTGGGGCCGAGGTGTTAATTTTTATAACAATGGCCTGCTTTATAATGCACCCATCAAATTGAATCAATGGGCCAATGGCACTTACGATATTTTTCAAAAAAGAGCCGATGGCAAAGCTGATTTCCAAAAAGACTGGTTGGTAGAAAACCTAAATGGCAAAACCAAGCAATTCAGTTTTAACCAAGATATATGGGGGCCTGCTTTTATGTTTCCTATTTCGCGTGCTGTGAATATGTCTATCAATACCAGACAGCGCAGTAGTTTGCAAATATTTGGAGTAAGCGAACCTATTTCAAGATTTGCTTACAATGGCTTGGATTCAAGCAGTGGTATTTATAGTGGAAGCAATTCGGTAAATAGAAATACCAGTTATACAAATGGTAAATTTGGAGTGAATGCTCAGAGTTATCAAGAATTGAGCTTTTCTTTTGCAGGCATATTGGCCAAGAATGCAAAAAATCAATTAAGCGGAGGTTTAACCGTTAAATTTATTCGTGGTTTAGGTGCTGCTTATGTGAAAGGCAATGGCTTTGATTTTAGTGCTACTGGTAACAATTCTGCACTGATTCAAAATGCCGATATACAATATGCCTACACTGATGACAAAAGTGTAGTTGCTCCGTTTAATAAACCTTACGGTTTATTTACTTTGGAATCAAAAGGCGCTGGCGCAGGTGTCGACTTAGGTTTAACCTATATTCACCGCTCACGTCCGGGCAAATATGCCAACAATAAATATTGCAACGACAACGCCAATAAAAGTGATTATGATTTTAAATTGGCCGCAGCTTTTAACGATTTAGGTGGTATTCATTTTGGGCAAGGTGCTGTTAAATATAGTTATGCGAACACTTCGCCAATTGCCGTTAATACTTCTAGCAATATTTTAAACGGATTTAATCAACCAACACACAATGCTTTTGATACCATTGGAAAAAATGTATTTGGTCAATTAGGTGCCAGCAGAACCAATGGTTTTAATACCAGCCTACCTACTGCATTTAATCTACAAATGGATTTCAGAATGTCCGAGCACTTATACACCTCGGTATATTGGAACCAAAGTATGAAAGGTGTTAACTCAACCGGTATGCGAAGCACATCAATGGTTTCGGTAATTCCTAGAGTTGAATCGAGAGGATTTGAATTTAGCATGCCCTTAACTTTATCCGAAAATTACAAAAACTTTTATGTTGGTGCTTACGCCCGCTTTGGACCTGTATTCATAGGTTCTGATAACCTTGGTGGTTTAACAAAAGTTTCTAATAATAGTCAATTCAGAGGGGCCGATATATACGGTGGTGTTTCTTTCGGAATCGGTCATTGCCACAAATCATGGTACGAAAATAAAGTGGAGCCAAATAGAATTGATACGGTTAAACAAAACGATACGTTGAAAACCATTAACCGCGACACAATCAAAATAATTAAACACGATACCATCAAAATAAAAGTGCATGATACCATTGTTGTAAACAAAAAAGGTGAGCCAATTAAAAAGATTGTACATGATACTATTTTTATTGAAAAAACAATCCGTTCTAAAGCCGATATCGACAAGGATAATGAACTAAAAAGAAAAGAAGAACTTTTAAATATCCGTCAAAAACAATTAGACCAAAAAGAGAAAGAATTATTGAACCGTGACAAAGGCACATACAATGAAACAGAAATTATAAGAAATTGTAAAACCCAAACTGTTGTTTTAACCGATGAGAACAATCAACTTAAAAACAAAGTGAATACCCAAGCCGATGAAATCAATAGATTGAGACTTCAAATTGAAACATTGAATAAAAACAAAACGCAAACTGATGCTGAAATATTAGCTCTTAAAGCTTGCAGTGGTGTTATAAAATATGATGAATCTGGCAAACCATTAACCCCTTGTCAATTGTATGAATTGGAAATGGGCAAGCGCAAAAACATGGAAATCATTAATACCTACAAAGACAAAGTGATTGATTCATTGAATAAAAAGATTGCAGCTACCGATGCCGAAATAGTGGTATTGAAACGTCAATTGGCTACTAAAACCGACCCATTGCCAACGGGTACTGATGCTCAAAAATACTTGAAAGTTCAAAAACAACTAGATTCACTCACCATTAAAATGGCTGTATTGCAAACAGAATTAAACAATTGCAAAAAAGCAAGCAGCGCAACAGACGCAGAGGTTATTCGTGCCAATACTGCAAAAGCTAAAGCCGATGCCCAGGTAATTGCAAATGGCAGAAAAGCGGATAGTTTACAAGTGCGTTTAACAGCAGCCGAAATAGATTTAATGAATTGCAGAAAACAAGCAGGCTCATCTGTGGATGCAGAAATTGTAAAAGCAAAATCTGATAAAGCAAAAGCAGAAGCTACTGCAATAGCGGCTAACAGACGTGCAGATAGCTTGCAATTAAGAATAACAGGACTTGTAATTGAATTAACAAATTGTAAAAAAGGTGCTGGTTCATCAACAGATGCAGAAATTGTAAAAGCGAAGTCCGATAAAGCCAAGGCAGATGCTGAAGTAGTAGTTGCTAATAAAAAAATTGATAGTCTTCAAGTTAAAATAACAGGCTTAGTGGCCGAATTAACCAGTTGCAAAAACAGCAATAGTAATTCTACAGATGCTACTCTTATTAAACTAAAAAAATGCGAAGATGAATCGGCCCTTTACAAAGCAGAATTGAATGCGGCCAATAAAACCAATCTTGGACTTAATGCGAAAGTTTACAAACGCGACGCCACCATCGATAGTTTACTAACCGAATTGTCTAAATGTGGCAATAAGAGTGATAGCGATAACACTGATGAATTACTGAAAAAATGCAATGATGAAAAAGCAGCCATGAGTGCCGAAATAATAACTCTCAAAGCCAAAGTAAGCAATGCTTCTAAATCATTAGATAGTGCAAATACGGTAGCAGGCGCTTTAAGAAAAAACCAAGTGACACTAGAAGCGCAAATTTTAGATCTAAAAGCCCAAAACAAAGGCAGCGATTGCAGTGATATTCAAAAACAACTGGATGCTAAAACTGCACAAGTAGTAGAGCTAACTGCACAGAATACAAGCTGTCAAAATAAAGTTACGAGTCTTACCAACCAGCTGAATGAATTGAAACAAGAGTATGTATTCATAAATGCTCAAAATCAAAAATGCAGCAAAAAATTAGACAGCTGTATGCGCGGTTTATTTAACAACCAAGACAATGGTGGTATTGCGCCAGGCGGCACTGGTAATGGTGGTCCAAGCGAAGGCAGTATAAAAAAATCCGACGATATCAATTTGGGTGTTATCCAAAACAATGGCAATGCAGCCACTGGAACTACACAAAACACACAAACAGGAACAACAACACCAGCAACCGAAGGTGGCAACAAAGGCAATAACAATACCCCAACCGAAACAGTTCCACAAGAAAAGCCTAAGGAAAAACCTTTGCTTTTATTAAGGGCAGCAGCAGGATTAGCTAAAATTCTTATTGAATCAGGAAGTTCGGGTAGCTCTAGCAGCAGTGGATCAAGCAGCGGAACATCTGGCTCAAGCCCTAGTAGCAAACCAAAAACAACTACGCCGCCGCCTGTAAGTGGCACCACTGGCACTAGCAAACCTGCAAGCACTTCAGGTTCAAGCGGAACCTCCGGATCAACCAATACAAGTAAGCCTGCTACTGTTACACCACCACCTGTTAGCGGCAGTACCTCTACTAGCAAACCTGCAGGCAATAGTGGCTCTTCTGGAACCACCAATACAAACAACAGCAAACCCAGTAGCTCAAACCCAGCGAGCCAAGCAACTCCTGTGATTAGATAATATTTTACCCTCTATCGAGAAACACACCAAATCAAGGGGGGAGCTATGACCCCCCTTTTTATTTTAAAGTATTTATTCAATCTCACAAATTTTTTGAAAATTCAATCAATTGTGCTATATTTGCACCGTATTTAAAGTATTGTTAAGGGCCCCCAAAAGGCCCTTAATTGTTGTATATGAGTGTATCACAAACCCTAAACGAAATCCTTAACTCGGTGCTATTAGAGCATCCGAATGTGTTTTTGGTGGAAGCCAAACATGAGCAAACTTCGCATGAATTTATATTAGATGGCGATGAGGCGATTGGTATTGCCACCATTTCTGCAATTGGCCGTTCACTCAACCATTTTGCAGAAGAAAAAATACCAGCCGAAGAAAATTATACCATCGATGTATGCAGTCCCGGTGCAGATAGTCCCCTAAAATCTTTAAGACAGTTTCCGAAACACATAGGACGCGAGTTTGAAGTTATTTTGAAAGACGATACTACTCTGAAAGGCCACCTAACCAGTGTAGTTGGCGACCAGCTCAGTTTCGATTACTTTGCCAATCCTAAACCAAAAAAGAACGAATTGAAATCCAATATCTCAATTTCTTTTGATCAAATAAAAAAAGCAACCATTATATTATCATTTAAATGAAAGCAGCTTCACCACAAGTAATGACCGTTAGGGGATTGGTAGAATCCTTTAGTGAGTTCAAAGAATTTAAAAACATCGACAGGCCCACCCTCATGCGTGTGCTTGAAGAGGTGTTCCGCAACATGCTCAAAAAACGCTATGGCGATGATACCAATTTCGATATCATTATCAATACCGAACAGGGCGATTTAGAAATTTACCGCAACCGTTTAATCGTAGATGATGGTGAGGTAGAAGATGAAAACCTACAAATTACTATCACCGATGCCAAAAAATTAGAAGCCGATTACGAATTGGGTGAAGAAGCCATCGATCAGGTGCCTATGGATTTCTTTGGAAGAAGAAATATCTTAGCGGCCCGTCAAACTTTAATGACCAAAATTATGGAGTTAGAGAAAGACGAATTGATGCGCAAATACACCGATAGAGTTGGCGAAATTGTAACCGGTGAAGTGTATCAAATTTGGAAAAAAGAAATCATGGTTTTAGATGATGATGGCAATGAATTATTGTTACCTAAAACTGAAATGATAGGTGCCGATTTCTATAAAAAAGGTGAAACATTAAAAGCAATTGTTCACGAAGTGGCTATGCACAATGGTACCCCTAAAATTATTTTATCGAGAACCTCTCCAGTGTTCTTAGAAAAATTAATGGAATTAGAAGTACCTGAAATTTTAGATGGTTTAATAACCATTAAGAAAATTGTAAGAGAGCCAGGTGAAAGAGCTAAAATTGCTGTAGAAAGCTACGATGATAGAATTGATCCTGTTGGTGCTTGTGTGGGTATGAAAGGTAGCAGAATTCACGGTATCGTTAGAGAATTGAGAAACGAAAATATAGATGTTATCAATTTTACAACCAACCCTACATTGTTCGTACAACGCGCATTGAATCCTGCCAAAATATCTTCTATTGCATTAGACGAGGCACATAAAAAAGCCAACGTATTCTTACACCCCGATCAAGTGAGTTTAGCCATTGGTAAAGGTGGATTCAATATCCGTTTGGCCAGCCGTTTGGTGGGTTACGATATTGAGGTATACAGAGAGGATGCCGAATTTGATGATTCAGATATCGACTTAGAAGAATTCTCTGACGAGATAGATGGCTGGATAATCGATGAGCTTAAAGCCATTGGATTAGACACCGCTAAATCGGTATTAGATGCTAGCACCGAAGATTTGGTAAGACGCACAGAATTGGAAGAAGAAACCGTTGTAGAAATAAAACGTATTCTGAATTCAGAGTTCGAGAAATAATACATCGACACACTTCGACACACTTCGACACACTTCGACACACTTCGACAAGCTCAGTGTGACTGAAGCAGTGTGACTGAAGCAGTGTGACTAATATTAGGTATAAAATTTAGACTAAAAAAAGCAGCTTCCTTTGGAGCTGCTTTTTTTATGGGGTTAATTTAGATGACCTTGCATTCTCCGTAGGAGATTAATAGCTGTAACATACGGTGAACCCCGAGTTATGGCGACCATTGTAGGTTTGGCATCAACCCCTGGCGTTGGGAGATGGCTACATAAAAATAACGCATAAAAAAAGACAAGCCAAAATGTATCTGACTTGCCTTACAAATATTTAAAGAGAGATTACCAAGGTGAACTTTTGAATGTTCTATTTCCGCCAGAACCTATCCACTCACATTCCATTTCAGTATCTGTATTCCAATTAAATTTCCATTTTGCAAAAGTTCCACTTGCCGTTCTTTTGATCTCCATAGTATCAGAATTATTTACCCAACGCCATTCACCATCAACATTGTAAACGCCTCCAGTTTTAAATGGGTGGGAAATGGAACCACCTTGGTTATACCAAGTTTTATTATTGGTTAAGGTTGATTTGTTCAGTGTTTTGGGTGTTTCGGCAGGAGTGGTAGTTTCTTTTTTGCAGGCACCGATACTAATGGTTAGGCCTGCTACCAAAGCCCATGCTAGCGATTTAAAGGTTAATTGTTTGGTCATTTATTTTGATTTAATTTGTTAGATAATTTAAAGGTTATTATATAACCTGTTACCTAACAAATATAAAATTTATACTTGAATCAATTCTATGCTACGGTCAACTAAATCGTTGATATATATATATATATATGTATATGATATTCAGGCACTTATATTTTACAAAATATGCCTATTTTATACTTTGTTGTTATTGTTATCGGCTTTTATTTCGCCCTTTTTATGTCGCTCCTACGGAGCTCATGCTGAGCTTTGTAGTTTTTTCTGTTACTAGGATATCGCTTCTAAGGAGCTTGATATCTTTGTTTAATTGACATGCCATTTCATTCTCTGTAGGAGATTAATAGCTGTAACATAATGTGAACCCCTAGCTATGGCGAGCACTATTGGTTTGGCATCAACCCCTGGCGTTGGGAGATGGCTACATAAAAATAACGCATAAAAAAAGGCAAGCCAAAATGTATCTGACTTGCCTTTTAAATATTGCGCTTAATTTTAGACTACCAAGGAGTAGATTTAAAATCTATATCTTGATTATTATTTATCCATTTACATTTCATTTCTGTATCTGTATTGTAATAAAATTTCCATTTAAGAAATACATTATTACCGTCATCATCAATTTCCATGGTGTCAGAATTATTGACCCATCTCCATGAGCCGTCAACTCCATATACACCTCCAGCCTTAAAAGGATGAGAAATTGTACCACCTTGATTATACCAAGTTTTATTGTTGGTTAAGGTCGTTTTGTTCAGTGTTTTGGGTGTTTCGGCAGGAGTAGTAGTTTCTTTTTTGCACGCACCGATACTAATGGTTAGGCCTGCTACCAAAGCCCATGCTAGCGATTTAAAGGTTAATTGTTTGGTCATTTATTTTGATTTAATTTGTTAGATAATTTAAAGGTTATTATATAACCTGTTACCTAACAAATATAAAATTTATACTTGAATCAATTCTATGCTACGGTCAACTAAATCGTTGATATATATATATATATATGTATATGATATTCAGGCACTTATATTTTACAAAATATGCCTATTTTATACTTTGTTGTTATTGTTATCGGCTTTTATTTCGCCCTTTTTATGTCGCTCCTACGGAGCTCATGCTGAGCTTTGTAGTTTTTTCTGTTACTAGGATATCGCTTCTAAGGAGCTTGATATCTTTGTTTAATTGACATGCCATTTCATTCTCTGTAGGAGATTAATAGCTGTAACATAATGTGAACCCCTAGCTATGGCGAGCACTATTGGTTTGGCATCAACCCCTGGCGTTGGGAGATGGCTACATAAAAATAACGCAAAAAAAAGACAAGCCAAAATGTATCTGACTTGCCTTACAAATATTGCGCTTAATTTTAGACTACCCCTGCATCTTCCAATGTTACCGGTTAAACATATAAAATATCGGAAAAAAATATGTAGGTAATTTTATAGATACGCAGTGTAACAAAATATGAAATATATTTTAATACCATAAAAAAAGGCCGACCAAATGGTCGGCCAATAATGGATTTAATGAGGCTAAGTATTACTTTACAGTTACTGTTAGCGTTTTGCTCATGGCTGGGCCATAAGACATGTGCATGCTATTAGCAAATTGCAAAGTAATGGTATGCTGTCCTGGGGTTAACATCGGATATTTTTTCAAGCTCAAAGTATCTTGCAACTGACCTTTGCCAAAATGGTAATAACCTTCGGCCTCTTTCTGCATTGGGAACATGGTATTAGCTGTTATAAAGCCATGATCAATCACCACATGGTGATGGCCTACATTGGGCTCTAATGCCATGGCTGGTTTTACTTCCATACCTTCTACACCAAATTTAAGTATAAAAGGTAATTTAATTGTTTGTCCTTCCTTTAAGTTTGGAAAAAATACCTTTTGATTGGGCAGAATTGCCGTGGTATCCTTTACTTCTGGCATGTCCATGTGTCCTTCGTGGTTTTCCTCAATAGCGGGTGTTGTGGCGGTGGTTGTGGTATCTGCAGGTGTGCTGTTATTGCAAGCAAACAAAGCTACAGATACAAATGCTGTGATGATTATTTTTTTCATATTTATTTTAAATTGATTAACACGAAGGTAATTGGATTTTGCTTGTTGTTGTTACAAATTGATAAAAATCATTTGCATGATTTTTGGCAGTGGGTTAAAAGCAATTCATCACAGCTAGGTTTGGAAAATAAAACATACCGTTTGGTATGTTTTTATAATCACCTTGTTTTTTAACTTGGTTTTTTATACCTCAAAAAAGAAATGACTTGCTGTAATTCTTCTTCCGATAAATTTGTTACACGCATAGGATCCTCATGCGAAGGATACTGAATTCTGATTTCATAATCCATTAATTGAGGCAAAGAAAAATTCGGAATAATGGATTGATCACCCTCGGTTTTATTGTGACATTTTGCACAAGTAATTTGATACAAAATTTGTCCTTTGGTATAATTTTTTACAAAGGCTTCTTTTTCCTCTGCTTTAATATCATCCGGATAAGCAAAAGGCATGGGCTGAATAGGTGGTGTAACTTTCTTAACTTTACAAGCAACTACAATGCTCAAAAACAAGATAAGAATGGTATAAGTATATAATTTAAATTGGTTCATAAGATTTAATAGATCCCTCCTACTGTTCTAAAATTTAGGGAAGGCATATTTGATTTTGGTAATTTTTGTGGTGGTTTTTCAAAAAGAATATTTTCATTTAATGCTTGAATGAATTGAATGAGATAAAATTTATCAGAACTGCTTAGTCCTAGTGAATCTGAAGAAAGGGTTTGATTATATACTTGCAAGCCTCTTCCAGCGCCTCCACCATGGTTATAAAATTCTATGACTTCATTCAAAGTATTGAAAACGCCATTGTGCATATAAGGCGTGGTATAGCTTGCATTGCGAATGGAGCCTGTGCGGAAAGCATTCAAGGTTTCAACTGCTGGATTTATTTCATGCCTTCCTTTATCGGCGCTTAACGCTGTATAGCCTGTATCAGTTGGCACACCTAATACCTCGAACTCCGAACTTACATAAGGTGGTTTTATACCATTAAATTGTGGTACAAAATGGCAGGTCGCGCATTGTGAGCGACTCATGAACAAATTAAAACCGCGTTTTGCATTTTCGCTGAGTATACTTTTATTATTGATGGCATCATCCAGAGGAGAACTAAAATGACTGAATTTATCGTAATAAAAAGTAATGGCGGAGCTAATGTGTTGAAGTGTTATTTCAGATTCCTGAGGCGTGTATTTAAGTAAATAGGTAAACCCCTTTTGATAATCCTTGCAACTCAGTACTTTCTTTAATATTTCACTTTCTTTGCTACCCATTTCTATGGCGTTAGTCATCACATCTCTGGTTTGATTTTGAAGTGAAATATGTTTGCCATCTTGCATGATTAAATGATTGGCTCCGGCATTAATCAATGAAGGTGTATTACGCGCCAACACACTTTTACCATCGAAAGCAATGGCCGTTCTGCGTGTGGTATCTGTAAAATACTGATTCGTTATATGGCAACTGGCACAACTACGCTGGTTATTGCCCGAAAGTATGGGATCGTAGAACAACAATTTACCCAAACGATCTATCTCTGCCAATGCATTTTTATCCTGCACCCTACTGAAAATACCTTTCGCATTTTGTCCATCGTATAAGGCTTTATCAAAAATGGTAGTTGCATTTTTATTGATGCTGTAATCTACAAAACTTTTGCTAATCACACCATAGTCTTTCATCAGTTTTTGATTGAGTGTATAAAGCGGATTGACATAATCTTTAATGAAAGTGTAATGGTCGAACGCACTATAATTAGCCGATTGGGATTCTACAAAACTTATGGCATTTTGATACAATTGCATATACGCTGTGTTGAGCGCCATATTTGTAAAACTATTATTGAACACTTCATACATGGCTTTTACCTCAGTCATCATGCCCCCAAGTTCGGGAATAATTCTGCTGGTATCAGGACATTCAAAACCAGTGGTATAGATGGCGGCCAAATTTAAAATATGCAACCTATTGCACAAATAAAAATGGTGATAGGTTTGCAACTCATTGGTAATAGAATCAGCCTCATAAGTAGCCATAGCATTTATCGATGAATTTACTAAATCCAATAGCGTATCTCGATTAGGGGCTTCTTCATCAAGATACAGTGCGGCTAGCGTTAAACCTGTTCCTTCTCTTTTATAGGGCTTTTCAAACTTTTCGAATACTTCTGTCTCCCATTCCACAGGCAAAGGCCCATTCACTTTTTTATAAACTACAGGCTCAAGGTATCGGAACCAAAAGTCTAATCCTTTGAGACTGTTTCTTGTTTTATTAATTTCAATTTTTATCTTTTCAATATCTGCTATTGAATTCAGATTGCTTTTCTTTATGCAATCCATTAGCGCTATTTGTTGTGTTTTAAAGTTTTCAGTTTTTTCGGAATACAGGTTCATATAATCTGCCGCACCACTTTTATTTTTAAAAGCAATAATGTGTAACACAATAACTGTTAAAATGATAATACTAATTTTTCTTTTCATCCTTCTTCGCTGTTTTTTAAAAAGAGAAAAAGGTTTGATCCCTAAGAATCAAACCTCTCTCTTTTGAGTTTAGAAATTGTACTAGTTACCTTTTACAATTTTTCTTGTGATTACATTTCCGTTGATAACAACTTTTACTAAGTAAACACCTGTTGGATAAACGGATGAACTTTCGCCTAGAATAAAGCTATAGTTACCAGCTACCAATTTAGTGTTTTCTATTGTTTCAATACATTCGCCAAGTATATTGTAAACTTCTACTTTTACATTCGAAGCACTTACCAAATTAAGTTTAACAGTTGTTGAAACTTCAAAAGGATTTGGTTGAATGACAAAAGTATTCTTTACTAAAAGCTCGTCAATATTACTTGTATTGCCATTGCCTTGCAAAGCAAATGTATAAGCTGCCTCGTCTGCATCATTACTTGCTACATTCATGGTTGCAGTTCTCACGCCAGCTGCATTAGGTGCAAACTGAACTGTGATTGTCTGAGAACCATTTGCTGCAATTACCAATGGTAAACTTGGTTGACCAATGATACTAAATTCACTTGCATTAGCACCTGTGAAATTAAAACTTGTTATAGTTAAACTTCCTGCACCTGTATTTTGAATTACAAAACTTTTCGTTGCAGTGCTGCCTTTATTAACCGTTCCAAAATCTGTATTGTTACCAAGATTTGGAGTTGTTGAACCACTCGCAATTGTTACGCTGTTTCCTTGAATATTGATTTCAGGAGAAACTGCAGTACCTTGTAATGTAAAATCATAACTATTCTCATCAGCATCATTATTTGCAATAGTTAATTTTGCACTTCTCAAGCCATCGGCCAAAGGAGCAAATTTCACCGTTACAATCAATGAATCACTCGCATTAATATTTGCTGGGTAAGTTGGAGCTCCTATTATTGAGAACTCGCTTGCATTGGTGCCAGAGAATGAAATATTATTCAATATCAAAGCGCCTGGGCCAGCATTCTTAATTACAAATGTTTTGTTAACAGATGTAGCTGTATTCAAAGTGCCAAAATCAGTATTGTCAGCTATTGAAGGCGTAATATCACCTTTAGCAATGTTTACTTTATTGCCTTTAACACTAACTTCAGGATTTGCATTGTAAGTATCAGGATTGTAAAGTGTCAATAATTGACCACCTTCTACTAATTCTGTAGTGGTTCCATAATGCGCTTGGTCTGCATAAATAAACATACCTGCGCCTAAGATATCCTGCATATCTAAAATACCTGATGATTCTTCATCTTGGGTTAGGTATGATGAACCGCCAATGATAAATCTATTAGCATCGTGTTGTGCAATTAATTTTATAGCATCGGTAGCGATCGTGTACTGCCATATTTTTCCAATATGTACATTGTTGCCTACATCTTCTTGCAACATGATATGACCGAACTTATCAAAACCAATATTGTCTATCATTTTTGGTCCTTCAGTGCCATCTAATACAGCTGTAATTGTTCCTCCATTTTCTGGATTTGCTATGTCTGTGAAACGCAATCTCCATAAACGGCTTGGTGCTGTAAATGAATTCGTTGTTGCAAAGTAAAAATCATTAGGATTGCTTGGATCCCATGCACCATCTTCTGGTCTTAAGAACGTGGTTACGCCTGCTGCTCCACTCGCTGTATTCAATGCTGCACCTGTAGTGTTTTGAACCTGACCCAAATCAAATAGTGTAAAGGCTGTTCCTGCTGACGGTATGCTTGTGCTTACCTCTGTTGTTAAACCTGTTACTTTTACACCAAATAATTTACCTCCACTTAGTCCTGCTTTCTCTATTTCTGTTCCTGTATTTGTTTTTGTTCCAATATAGAAATAAACTTGACCCGGAGTGGCATCATCTGTTCCAGCTACCATCGTTTTATTGCTGGCAAATGGACTTGCGATTGAATTCTCCCAACTGAACTTACCTAAATATGGCAATTCATAAGTTGTTCCTGCATTAGCTCCTGTGGCAATGTGACCGAAGGCTCTACCTTCTGAACCACTTTCTTCGCCATTCATAAAGATACGCTCTTGCGTTCCTAAACCAGTTGCTGCATTATAAAATGCTGATACCGGTGGTAAATCTGCTGAACAAAAACGATTGAATGAGGTTGTTGAATCTTTGTATGCACCTGCACTCCAAATCTTAACTTTGGTAATCAAATCACTTCCACTTACTACCGCAAGTGTTGATTTATTGATAACCCATTTAGATACAAACGCACCTTTTGAACCATGTGCTCTTGTTATTCCTACTGAATTACTAAGTTCGTGATTCATTAATAGTGTAAAGGTACCGTTGTTATTGTCATACGCACCTAAACCATCTGGAATACCTACCATTTTATAGCCATTGATAGAATCACCTACTGTTAATAATGCATTGGTTTTTACACCTG
This sequence comes from bacterium, assembly GCA_029945665.1. Lineage (GTDB taxonomy): Bacteria > Bacteroidota > Bacteroidia > NS11-12g > UBA955 > JABMMZ01. The sequence goes on from JAQSCZ010000050.1 coordinate 21,665, forward strand.
CTGCAACTCCTTCTAAGTATGGTGTTTGTGAACTGCTTGGTCCTGCACCTTTGGATGCATTGTAAGTATCAGGATTGTAAAGTGTCAATAATTGACCACCTTCAACTAATTCTGTAGTGGTTCCATAATGCGCTTGGTCTGCATAAATAAACATACCTGCGCCTAAGATATCCTGCATATCTAAAATACCTGATGATTCTTCATCTTGGGTTAGGTATGATGAACCGCCAATGATAAATCTATTAGCATCGTGTTGTGCAATTAATTTTATAGCATCGGTAGCGATCGTGTACTGCCATATTTTTCCAATATGTACATTGTTGCCTACATCTTCTTGCAACATGATATGACCGAACTTATCAAAACCAATATTGTCTATCATTTTTGGTCCTTCAGTGCCATCTAATACAGCTGTAATTGTTCCTCCATTTTCTGGATTTGCTATGTCTGTGAAACGCAATCTCCATAAACGGCTTGGTGCTGTAAATGAATTCGTTGTTGCAAAGTAAAAATCATTAGGATTGCTTGGATCCCATGCACCATCTTCTGGTCTTAAGAACGTGGTTACGCCTGCTGCTCCACTCGCTGTATTCAATGCTGCACCTGTAGTGTTTTGAACCTGACCCAAATCAAATAGTGTAAAGGCTGTTCCTGCTGACGGTATGCTTGTGCTTACCTCTGTTGTTAAACCTGTTACTTTTACACCAAATAATTTACCTCCACTTAGTCCTGCTTTCTCTATTTCTGTTCCTGTATTTGTTTTTGTTCCAATATAGAAATAAACTTGACCCGGAGTGGCATCATCTGTTCCAGCTACCATCGTTTTATTGCTGGCAAATGGACTTGCGATTGAATTCTCCCAACTGAACTTACCTAAATATGGCAATTCATAAGTTGTTCCTGCATTAGCTCCTGTGGCAATGTGACCGAAGGCTCTACCTTCTGAACCACTTTCTTCGCCATTCATAAAGATACGCTCTTGCGTTCCTAAACCAGTTGCTGCATTATAAAATGCTGATACCGGTGGTAAATCTGCTGAACAAAAACGATTGAATGAGGTTGTTGAATCTTTGTATGCACCTGCACTCCAAATCTTAACTTTGGTAATCAAATCACTTCCACTTACTACCGCAAGTGTTGATTTATTGATAACCCATTTAGATACAAACGCACCTTTTGAACCATGTGCTCTTGTTATTCCTACTGAATTACTAAGTTCGTGATTCATTAATAGTGTAAAGGTTCCGTTGTTATTGTCATAAGCACCTAAACCATCTGGAATACCTACCATTTTATAACCATTGATAGCATCGCCAACTGTTAGTAATGCATTGGTTTTTACACCTGCTGCAATACCTTCTAAGTATGGTGTCTGTGAACTGCTTGGTAAAGCACCAGTAGAAGGACCATTTCTAAAATTAGAAATTTTATTATTGCCTTTTAATCCGTATGTAAAAACATGTGACAAGGTGGAAGTTGCAACTGCAATACCATCTTGTGGCAAAGAAGCTTGTCCATAATCATTATCATTAGAAACAGCTATTGTACTATCATTAATAATAGCCAAACCTTCAGGCTTATCTAAAGCGGCTGGCCAACCGTTGGCCATTAAATTCATAAATAATTTTTTCTTTACTGGTTTAATGCTGTTGGCAGCAAGACCAGTTGAATCAACCAAAGCTTCAATTGTTTTAGTGCTATATAATCCAGAGTTTATTGCCGATGCACCATTGATATTAATCGAATAAATATTTTTTCTATCAGTAGTGCCTCTTACAGCATGTTCAATAATTAAAAAGGTACTGTCATTGATAGCAGCCATATCTCCAATTTTCCAATCTCTTAATCTAATTTGATTCGATCCACTCGCACCAATTATACCGTCATTTAGATAAATAAACATTTTAGATGAGTTGGTTACAGGATCAATTTCAAGCATTCTGTGAACGCGTGTACCTTCACCAATACTTTGTGTAGGATATAACAATGGACTTTGTATCATTGCATATATTTTACCATTTGGTGTTATAGATATACCTTCGAAACCACGGTTATTTTTGCGATAACCAAAGCATGAATCTATGTAAATATCTTGTGGCTGAGCTCCTACTTTTTTTGCATAGGGTGTAAAACGATTAATTACTACACCATTAGGATCCACTTTCCAAATACTTGGACCACCTTCTTCACATATCCAGAAATTGCCATCTTTGTCGACAACAATACCTTCGCAATCGATACCCCAAATATCTTTAGGTGTAGTTTTGAGTGTAAAATTAGCACAATTTAATACTGTATCTGTAGAAGCAACTTCTAATGCAGTACTTCCAAATCCTGTTGGGTTAATAATACCTGAAGCAGTTGTTCCTCCTGGTCTTCTAATAGCAATTGTCTTTAGAATTTGGATAGAGTCTCCATTTATTTTGATTCTGTGAATCTTTGGAGCATAAGTCGGAAATCCATAGATTTTATCATAGGTTGGTCTACATGTTGAAGGATTTGCATTTGCTGCATCCACATTCATTCCTCTGTCTGACAATACCCAAAACTCTTTACCATTCGTATTTGGTATTGGATAAATTCCTGAAAGTCCACCCTCCTTGAATTTAATTCCTTGGAAGGTGCCAATGGGCGCAGCGTAATAATTTTTGTAATCTTGCAAAACTGTGATCTGCGCGTTCACACTTTTGTTGAGTATCGCTATAAAAAAAAGCGATAGCACAATTTTGATGGTTAGATTTGGTTTCATTTTAATATGATTAATTGAAGGCACAAAAATCGACTTGTAATGTTGTGCCAAGCAAAAACCTATATTATGAAATGAATATGCTTATCTTAAATGAAAGTGTTTTTTGAATGAATTCTAAAACACTATAAAAACAATTTAGTTGTATATCAATGGGTTAATGCCATTGCTTATTAACTATGAAAACAGGAAGGTTCAAAATATGAAATTATAATCTAATCTTCGGCTTAATAGACATTTTTAATGCTAAATAATGCTGAATCCCTTATTGGTTGTA
>JAQSCZ010000051.1 GCA_029945665.1 bacterium
GAGTTCTTTTCCGTATTTTTTTTATTTATTCAGACTTTCGGATAGTTATGATATCTTCTTTATAATTTTCATCAAAAAATAGCTTTGTTCCTTCTTTTTCTTCTTTGCTTATAAGTAAACCATTTCTTTTTAATACTCTAATTGTTTTTTTATACTCATGATTAAATTTATTAATACCATAGTACCTTGGTTTAATTACTTTATCTTCCCATTGCCTACCTAACCTTCCGTTACTGAAAAACAAGTGAAAAAAATCGTTTATGAATATTTTTGTTTGTTCGATTCGGTTTACATCGTTTAGTTCTACCTTTTTTAATGACGACTCAACGTTAGCATCATAAGTACAGTCTATAAATTTAGCATTTGAAACATCAGAATTTTTTTTCCTGAGTGTTAAATTTATTAGGTGACAAGAAGTGAATGTAGATTTTTCGTCAAAGGAACAATTCCAAAAATTCCCATAATTATCAATTGTTGATTTAGAGACAGTTAGTCCTGAAAAATCGAATCTTATATTTTGGTCTTCACCAATATTAGCAATACTAAGGTTGTCGATAAAATTGTTAGATTTCATGAACATTTTGCACAATAGCTCAGTATTTTTGTAAATATCATTGCCATAAAATTTGTGATTTATTGCTAATGAAAGATTGAAAATATTTGCTATTACTTTTCTTTTCTTTTGTAATTGGAAATCGTTTGTTTTATTTATTTGTTCTATAAAATCAGAAACAAGCAGGATGTCATCATCACTCCAATGCTCCAATCTATGAACTATTTCAATATTTAGTGATGAACCAAACCAACAATTTTCAGAGATAATTTCCATAAAGAAATTAGAAATTATATTGATTTCACTACTAAAATCAAAGTATGAGCAGACATAAATACTTCTAAATAAGTCGCCTAAAAAGTCATAGCGAAATGTCAGAGAATTTCCATTGTCTTTAATAAATGGGTGCGATTTTAAGGCCTCGACATTTGTCAAATTTATTTGTTTACCCAAGGCTTGCCTTATTTCTTCTCTTAGGTTTTGAGAATAGATAACCCCTCTCTTTTCAACAGCTAAAAAAGTAAAAAAAGTTATTTGGTCATCAACATTTACTTGACCAACTCTTCTACATTCTCTATCACACACTCTATAGATTATATAATCATTCTTGATATTACTTTTTAGTATTTTGGAGGAAAATGAAGAAAGATCTACTTCTATTGTCTCCTTTTCGGAGATTATTAATGACCTTATAATGTCAAGCACATATGGGTCATAAATATTTTTATTTTCAGCTCTAGGGTACTTAAATTCATTAGCTAGTTTAATTGCCTTTTTGATTTTTCCTTCATCTGAATCAAAACTCTTTTCAAAAAAACTTCGGGTCTGCTCTAAATTAAAAGGTTCTAGTTCAATTATTCTTAATTTTTCTTCAGCAAAGTCTATACTGTCCCAAAAAAAAGTACGACAAGTAATTATTACTTTTCCACCACCAATAGAATTGGAAGAGTCGTGTATTGAGTTTAAAAATTCTTTGACATTAAAATTTGGTATTTTGGAAATAACTTCATCAAGTCCATCAATAATTAATAAAATATTTCCTACATCTATGTTAATTCTGAAAATATCCTCAGATAATTTTTCGGAAATTGAATCAGTTATAGCGCATAAAGCTTCGTAAAAGTTATATATTTTAAACTTCCCATTTTGATTACTTTTTAAAAGGTGGTCTTTAATTAATACAGAATCAATAAAAAGCACCGAGGTATTAGCGTATTTCTTTTGAGTAATGTCGGCTATATATTGAGAGAAGGTTGTTTTGCCAATTCCTCCAGTTCCTTTTACAACAAATATTGGTTCATTGTTTTTTTCATACCAATCAATTAAATAATTATCTATAGTAGCGTGCTCAATCCCTTTGCTAAATATTGGCAAAATAAAATTCGAAATACTAAGAAATTTAGACTTGTCTTCTTGAATTATTTTAGGTGTGCATTGTTCTCTTATAAAATCATCAATATAAAAAAGATTTATTGGTTTAAATTTTTCGTAGATATTTTTTTTTCTTGATTCAGGATTGATCAAATTTTTTTCCTTTGGAAAAAACACCAATAAATTTTTTTCTTTAAATATTTGAGAAAAGTTGTCTTGCAAATATTTTAGTGTTTGTGTTTGATTAATACCCTCGTAGAGATATAAGTAATATGTTAGTTTTTTGACAACTGAATCTACTTCTTGAAAAATTTGAAATCCTATTTTTTTCGTTTTGTCCTCATATAGAGATAATTCTGTAAATTGTGAATTACGCTTAAATATTTGAAGTGTTTTATTGAAATCTTTGTAACCTCTAATTGTTCTCTTGTCAATTTCTTGTTTTGTTTCAAAAACAAATTCACCGCCTTTATGTCCATTTGACAATAATGGATAACCTTGTGGTTGCTGAAATAGATTAGATAAAAAAACCCTCTTTACTTCCTCAATTAATTCTGAAACTCGAACATCTGATTGAGCGTTCTCTAAATAACTTAAAATTGTTTCGGTAAACAATGTATTGGACTCTTCATCAGAGTCTTTTGCTTCTGCAAATGCTGATGTTAAAGCCCATCTTGAAGAATGCTTAGAATAATCAATACTAGCTTTGGTCCCAGATGAAATCAATAAAGAATTTGAAAAACAGCTATCACAAATTAAAAATATATGTTTGCACTTAATATTATTAATCAAAGTAATAACCGTTTCATTTGGTATCCAAGAAGTATATTCTCTACTACCCTCAGCGGGAATCCAAAATCCTCTATCTGATTTAATGTCCATACCACCATGGCCTGAAAAGAAAATTACAAGATTGTCTTCGGTACTCGTGGCTTTTGAATACCCATTTAAAGCATCTTGGATATTGATACTTGTTGCTTTTTCGTCAAGCAACTCATAAACATTTTCCTCATTAAAATAATACTTTTCTAAAAGTATATTTTTAAAATCTAGGACATCACGTACGCAACTTTTCAATTGTTTATGATTTGTGTACTTGTCAATCCCTATAATAAATAGTTTGTTGCTCATTATTATTAATTAAGTTGTTAACGTTTTTTGTTAGTTATGGAGTTAGGTCTATCATAAAACTGGTCTGTTTTTTATGTCTGTGTTTACTTTTTTCGGTCGTCCTGCCAATGGCTATATGGTCTCGGTACTTGCCTTGGTTGCGGACTTTTGAAATTGAGTATTTAATTATCAACATCAATATAATTAAAAAAAACGCTAATTCCACTAAAACCCCAAGGCTGTTGGTTGTAGTTTTTTTAGATTATCCTACAGGTTTTATTAAATCATTATTCTTTTCAATACTTTCTATATTAGGCAATTCGATAGTTTCTTTTTCTTCATCAATTTCAATTCTGTTTTTAATTGTTTTAATTATTTTTTTTATTGATTTTCGTCCTATCCACCACATAAGTAGTAGATAAACACCCAAAATGGCACCAATTATTGTGGAAAATAAAAATGTGTTTTCAAGAAGTTTTGATTTAAAAGTTGCAGAACATAAAGTTAAAATTCCTGAAAAAGCTATTGATAAAAGAAATATAGCAAAATTTAGTTGGATAACGGTTTCTTCCCCATTTTCCAATATTTCTAATTCATTTTCTTTAACCTCATATAGATTAACAGAGTCTACTCTGCCACGTCTTACCAATAAAGTGTTGTCTGTGTTAGTATTCTTCTCCATTTTATAAATTCTTTTTTAACCAATCAGAATTATCAGTTCCGTATGTATTTCTCCAAGCAGCTTCTGTACCTGTTCTTATTATAAATACTCTGTCTGCAGGCACTAAAAGATGTGTAAAGGATTCTCTAATTTCTGCCGATTTTTTTTCAGTAGAAATAGCCCAAGCATTATCGTGAATAGGACAATAGGTTCCGAATGTTTTTAAAAATTCCTTCACTTTTATTTTTCTTGTATTATCGTTAATTTCAAACGTTACTATGTAAGTTGTCATTTTATTAATTGTTTTTATTTACTATTATTTTCTCTGCGGTAAAAATACTGCCAACTTACTTCTACCTGCTACTTATTTCTTTTATACACCCAATTTCAGGTGCATTACCACAATTATATTTGCTTTTTTATTTTGTTATTTGGCAAAGCAAAGCATTAATAATGAATAAAAAAAGCGTAAAACTACGCAAAGAGAAATGGACAGTGGGCGTAATTTGTGTTTAATATCAATTTTAGAAGGCTAAGTATGCAGCAAATAAAGGGCTTGAGCCTGTAGGGGAGCATTGGACATAAAAATGAAAAATAATTTTATTTTTATGTATGTTGTTGTTTTAGAGCCTAATAAATAATGCTATGCACTATGGAGTAAATGGTTAATTATAACACCTTTTTAATCCGCTGTTCTAGTCATTCAAGTGTGCCACAAAATTTACTTCAGCAATTGGCTCAGTATGAATTTTAGTTGCTTTTACATTGACTCAGGCGATTGCCAAATGCCCTAAAAATAAAGCTTATGGCGCTGTTAGTGTCTCTTTGGGTTGGTAGTATTTAATAGCAACCAATATGGCCATAAAGCCCCATAGCGGTGCCGCTATTTTATCAAAGTCGCTGTAATTGTTAATCAAGGCGTGTACATAATAATTAATCAATCCCAACAGCACGGCCGTTGCTAAACTGCGCTGCCAAGGCCATCTTTTTTCATCGTATACAATGTTTAATCCCAAAGCAACCGAAAGCAAGAAAACAGCTACCCAACTCAAGAAACCGGGTAATCCCATTTCGGATAAGGCATTGAAATATTCGCTGTGGGTATTGCCCAAATCGCCACTGTTTGTGCTTATCAAAGTTAAGTCTTCGGGGCGCTGAAAAGGGGCGTACTGAAAGGTGTAAGTGCCAGGTCCAAAGCCTGTAATCGGTTTTTCGCGGAACATTAAAATGGCACAATGCCAACGGTTCACACGCTCGAGGTTAGAAGGGTCGGTGGTAATATTCGAAACCGACTGGGCATGCGATTCTAGGTCATCGGCACTGCCTTGCTTATTGCTTTCGAGGCTATATAGCAATTGATCTTGTTTGATAAACCCAACCAGAGCGGCCAAACCTAATACCACCATCATGCTCCTAAATTTAACCTTCATTTTTATAATAAAATAAAAGCCCAAAGCAAACAACAAACTAAGCCACGAAGCGCGGGTATAAGAAAAAATAATACCAACCACCAATACTAAGGCTATAAAAGCAAACACATAGCGCTGAAAGGTATTTAAATTGAACCAATTGCCTCTTAAGGCAAACATAATGGCGGGTGGAATGAAGAAGGAGATATAAGCGGAATAAATGGTATGGTCTTCGAAAAAGGGTTGCATAATGCTATACCCCCAACCGCGCGAAAAGCCTTCACTGGCATGCTTTAAAACAGTAATGCTTACAATAATAAATGTGCCATAAATCATGTACGATAAATAACGTCGCATGTTAGCTGGCGATTCAAATATTTTAAGCAAAAAGAAAAAGAAGGTCATTAAAAACCAAGTGCGCGCGATGAAATATTTAAGCGAAACAAAAGGCATGGTGCTGGTGCAAACGGTAATGAGCATCCAAAATAAATTAATTAAAATAGCCAGTACCAAGGGGGTTTTTAACAAGCGAATGTTAAACTCGCCTTTGATGATTAACTGGTAAAAGTAAAGAATAAACAAGAGCCATATCATTGGTTCTGTAGGCAAGGATAAGCCCAAACCACCGCCAACATCTTTTACAAATACAGAAAGCGGCACTGCAAAACAAACCAACAACACATAAAAGGAAGGATTGTAAACACATAGAAAAATAAGCCCAATGGCTAAGGGGAGCAGGGCTATTAAATAAAATTCGAAATAAATGGCCGTTAAAATAACGGCCATCAAAGGAAGCACAAACTTTAAAATTAAAGTTTTAGTAGAATAATTGAATATGTTAGGTGTGGCAGACAATTAGGCTTTGGTTCCTTTTATTCGCTCGTAAATAGCAAAGAAAATAGAGGCTGCAGCGAGGGCAGAAATTAAGGCAATTAATACAATCAGTTTGCGAACCGGGTAGGCTCTTTGCTCGGGCGGACTGGCGGCACTCACCGTAAATTTATTGTTTAAGCGTTCTTTAACGTCTATTTCTGCTTTCTCATATTTTTGTTGTAAGTCCGAAAGTTTCTCTAATTCCAAAACCAAGGTTTCTGTTAAGGAGGTAAACTCGCCACCAAACTGCACCAAGTTTTTTTGCTCTTGCATTAAATCACTCACCTTACCCATGTCACCACGCGAGCGGGCTTTGTATATTTCCTCGGCCAGGGCTCTCGATTGCTCTTCGTAGTTGGTTACACCATCTTCACCAATTTTTTGCATCTTGGCTTTAATATCCGCTACCTCTTTTTGTTTGTTGTCCAATGCTCTTCGCATAATAGCCAAAGCAGGCACAGCAACCTCTTGTTGTATCTCATTTTTAATGGTATCAAACAAGCTGGCCACGCCATTCGCAATGTCTGCAGCAATCTTTGGGTCTTCGTCTAATACATCAATTTTAATTGATAAATAACGGGTGCGGCTGTAGCTAATATTCGATTCAATCTTATTTTGCAGTTTGGTGTATTTTAAAGCGCTGTTCTCATCAATTTTATAGTGCTTCATTAAATTGAAATTCTTAACCAAACGCTCGGTTAAACGCGATGATTGCAAAATTTGAAGGGCTTTCTCTGCTTCTTCTTCTTCACCAAATTCCAAAGGATCTTTTTGTCTTTGGTTTAAATCGGTTAATAGGGCATTACTAATGGAGTTATTAGTCGTAGGATAAAAAATAACAGAGGCTTTGTATTTAGGCGTAATCAAGAAGGAGAGGGTGGCCGATAATACGATGGCTGAAATGCCGACAATAATAAGTTGTCTTTTCCAGCGAATAAACAATGCTATGACATCATTAAAGGTAATTAATCCGTTTTTTGAGCCTTGTTCTTCAAATTGATTTTGCATGCTTGATGTAGTAAAATAAGTGTGCAAAAATAGTAAAATTGGGCATTGATTGGATGCAACGCGCGAAAAATGAAATTATTGTTTGTTGCCAACCAATATTTTCAACAGGTTCTTAATGTCAAATATCCGCAAGGCAAGCACCAAAAGCAGGGTACCAATTCCAAACAGTCCCAGCGTTATCCATATATTAGTAAGTCCTTTAACTAAGAAAAACACGCCAAATAAACTCACGATGAGCATTACAAATTGACCCATTGTTTTTAAATGGAATTTAAATTTAAAAATATAAAAACATCTGAAAGTGCATAACCCTGCAAAAATAGTTTGGGTAATAAGTGAACTGAAGGAAGCGCCGTACGATTGAAACCGGGGAATGAGAATGATATTTAATCCTATATTAACGGTTAAGGCAATAACTGCAAATATATTCATGGCTTTAATATCGCCCTTAGCAGTAAGCAATGTGCCAAAAGTATAAATAAAGCACATGGGCACAAAGCAAAAGAGGATGTTGCCAAATACATGGCCCGATAGGATTAGCTCCTCAATATCATTGAAATGATACAAGGCATACATCATTTTTTCACCAAAAAACTGAGCGGCCAAAGCCACAGGAATGGCTATCACCATGAGTAATTTGACGGATAATTCTGTGAGGGGCTTAATGTCTTGTTTCTCGGCCAATAACTTAGAAAACATAGGTAAGAGCAAACCCGAAAACAACATGGCAAACATGCAGGCGGCATCGAGCAAGCGGAAACTTTGGGCATAGATACTGGAATGGAAAATGGCATCTTTTTTATCGAGCAACCAATCCATCATCATAACATCGGCCCTGGTATAAAAACCCATGAGGGCAAATAACAAGGCATAAGGGATGCTTTTTTTTAACACACTCAATAGTTTTAACTGTCCCCAATTTACACTGGCATCAATCTGTTGATAGTAGCGAATATTTAAATAAGATGCAATAATTAAAGTAACCATTGAACCTGCAATTTGGGCCAAGGCAAAATGCCAGATATCAATTTGATTGAGGTAGAAAAAACCAATGCAAAATAGAATGGCAAATGTTTTATCGCTTATAGACAATAAACTGTCGATGGTGTATTTTTGCAGACCGCTGATATTGCTTCTTAAATAAAGGATGAAGGAGGTTATGATTTGATTAAGACCAATGATAAGGAGTAAGCCTGCATCCATTTCGCGCTGCATACCAATTAACATGATAATAGCAAAATAGAGTAGGCTAAGGGTAAACTTAGCAAGTAGGATTGAGGTGAAATTCTCTTTAAAAAATGTGGAATTCCCTGCGACTTTGGTATTGTTGTAATTTTGAATACCTAGGTCGAGTACAATGTTTAATAACAGCGTTAAATTTAAAATGATAAAGTATTCGCCATAGGCTGCTCCCAATGAATTTTGCGCAATGCGGTCGATAACCAACAGCCAAACAGGTTTAATAATTAAATTAAGCCCTTGCAGCAACGCTAGATTTTTTACAAATACTTTTCTCAATTCGGTCTTACAAATTTAGGGATATCAAGTGATGGGTTGAGAATGTTATGAAATCAATTAATTGGGCTTTACCATAATGGCTAAATTGGAATTGCTGCCGCTGTTGTAAACCGTGTTTTTGTAAGTTGCGCGCACATCGAAATATGTTTTTCTATTGTAACCACACCTTCTGCTTCCCTCGCGATTTTCTTTGTATGAGAATCCAATATTTGTAATGGAATCTACAAATGAAGTGGTCTGACTTTCAATTTTTATTTTATAATAATCATACGAACTAATGGCTATTTGACGCGAACTATCCGGAATATTAACGGTATAATAAATATCATTCGTGTAATCTAATACTGAGAAGGAATCCTTGCCACCACTGGGTATGCGGTTGTAATAAAAGGTTACATTAAAAACAGTGTCATTCTTGCTAAAACCTTTTTTGCCATAAAATAAATTTATTTGTAAAACATTCTCCTCATAAGGGATATAAATTTTATCGCAACAGGCACTTAAGCCAACAATTAGCAGAATTAAAAAAGGCAATTTTTTCATTGTTTGTATTTTTGAATCAATGGTATTATAATATCTCTATTTTCCAAATCGGTATCTAAGCCTTGTTCTATCAGTGAATAGATTAAGGCTTCGTTTTTTCCACCTTGCGATTGTGCATAGCTATAGGGCGTGGTATTAAAGGTTACCAATTCATATTGACTTTGAAAATGCTCGGGATATAAATCGCAAAGTTCGTGCTCCACATGTTTGAATTTCATAAACTCAGGTCGACCGACTAAATCGCGCATTTCAACAAAGTTTTTACAAGCTAGGTCGGCAATGGCATTGGCATTTACGATTCTTGCTTTCTGATATTCATCTAATATAACATCCCAATTTGGGTAATGTTGTTCGATTAAATCATCCAAATCTTTTACATCTTCAAAACTGCAGTTCATGCCTTGACCATAAAAAGGAATGATGGCGTGTGCCGCATCACCCACCAATGCAAATCGATTGATGACCCATGGGTTGCAACGCACCGTTACCAAATTGCCAATTGGATTTTCCATAAAATCCTTCACTAGATTAGGCATCATTGGCACTGCATCTGCAAAATAGGTATTAAAGAATTCAAGGATACTGGCCTCATCTTTTAAATTCGCAAAACTCTGAGCACCTTCGTATCCTAAGAAAAGGGTGCAAGTAAAACTGCCTTCAAGATTGGGGAGCGCTATCATCATAAATTCGCCACGTGGCCAAATATGTAAAGCGTTTTGATCGATTTGAAAACTGCCATTTTTGCCTGGCACTATTTCAAGTTCCTTGTAACCATAATTCTCATAGGTTTGAGAATAGTTAAAGCGATTGGTTTTTTGCATCTCACTTCGAATGGCAGAGAAGGCACCGTCGGTACCAAACATAATATCGCCTGATACTTGTATCTCAGCGCCATCGGAGGTAATGATGGTGGCCGAATTGTTTTTTAGATTGGCATCCGTGCATTTGCAATTAAAAAACATTTTGACATTGGGATATTCGCCTGCCAATTGTACTAATTTTAAATTCAAACCCGCGCGTGAAACAGAATTAATGTATTGTCCATCGGTGCCATAGGGCTGATTGGTAAGTTCGCCAATTTTGCTGTGCATTTGTCGCCCAGTCATTGGAATGGCATCATTTAACACTTGATCTGCTAAGCCAACTTTTTTCAATGCTTCGATACCGCGGGTAGAAAGTGCGAGGTTGATAGAACGGCCGCCTTCAGCAATGGTGGTGCGCATATCACTTCTTCTTTCATATAATTCTACTTCTAAGCCTCTTTTAGCTAAACATATAGCCAATAATGATCCACTTAATCCTCCACCGATAATGACTGCTTTTTCTTTCATTTTTATTGATGTTCAAAAGTAAAGAACATTTGGCTTATTAAAAAATAACTTAAGCGGGCAGGCTTTATTAAAATAGAAATGAGAAGTTTACACTGCTCCATTTGTGAGATACACCAGATTTAAATTCTTTGGTGATAAAAGATTCTGAATACGCAATACCAAAATGGCGAAAGGCCAGGTGTAATCCAATTTGCCTGTAATATACCGTTGGTGTTAGGTCCTTTTGTTGAAGCACGTATACATTGTTTTTACTGCCTATTCCGCCTTGCAGGGTGCCATTGTATGCAACATATTTCAATTCATTTTTCATTTGCAAAGCAACTCTGAATGCATTTTTTTTAGTGTTGTTTTTCCAACTAAAAAAGCTGTTTTTGAAATGGACTCGGATGGTTTGGGCAGCTGCTATATTATTAAAAACGGTGCCAGTTTGTAGTTGACCATGAACGATGTATTCGACATATTTTTTCACTACTAAACCCTTGTCCAATCCAAGTGTGGCATTTGCATAAATACTATTTGACAATTGGTATTGCCATCCCAATGGCTGCCGACTATTTACAGCGTAATGTATTTCTCTTTGGGTGCTGTAGCCAGAAGCTGCTTTACCAAGCACGCCTAAGTCAATTTGTTTGTGGATTATTAACTGCCTTTTTAAAGCGTTGTTTTTTCTTTCATAGGTAGCAAATAAAAGACCTGCATAAGGCCTATCATTTTTTTGAATGGTATCGCCAAAAATATCAGAAGGGGTGTATACATTTTGCTGAATGGTATATGCGGATTGACTGTTTTTTTTATTAAATGCAGTCGTATAATTGAAAAAGGCCAACTGGGTTAAATACCGATCGGTGCCGTGGTACAAATCGTTGGCGTAATGGAAATTGATTTGTTTGTAATTGTATAAGTATAGACTATCCTTATTAACAAATGCAGAAGTATCCAAAATACCTATAAGAATTAATATCAAAGTCCACAATGTCTTCATTAATCGAATATACGAGGAAAAGGGGAAAAAGATTAAGTAAATGGATTTGAAAAGCTAAACAAGAGAATTAGGGGAATATTAAAAAACAACAAACTAAGTTACAAATAGAAATCTTTCATTATTTCTGAAAATTCGGCTGTTCTGGCCCCTTTGTCATCCATCAATATTAATTCACTTTTGCTCGTTATTTGTTTCCTTTTCGAAAAACAACAAATGCTGCGATAATGCTGACCTGCCTTGTTTTCCACCCGAATGGTATTAATGAGATTGAGTTCTTTATCTTTCGCAATCTTAATAAGACTTTCCATTTCTTTGGGCGGATACACCACCCAAAATAAGCCTTCAGGTTTTAATAATTCGTCAACTTTGTTGACTAATTTTTCCTGACTTAATGAATCGCTGTGAAGGGCCATGTTTTTGTTGCTGTCCGGGCCCTTTAAATGGTTTTTGAAGTAGGGCGGATTGCATACAATCAAATCAAATGGAGTGGAGCTAAATTCTCCTATGTCTTGTTCAATAAGATTTATGCGCGTTTTAAACTTACTTGCAGCAATGTTTAATTGCGCTTGCTGAAATGCCTCATGATTTAATTCAATGGCAGTTACAGTTGATTCAGGGAATTTTTGGGCCAGCATCATGGCAATTACACCCGTACCTGTGCCAATGTCCAAACAAGTATTAGGCGATCGGTGATTGGCCAATGCGCCTAGTAAACAACCGTCTGTATTTACTTTCAATCCTTCCGACTGATGAAAAATACTGAATTGTTTGAAATGAAACATTGATGAACAGTTGGCAGTTTTAAAGTTGGCATCCTTCGACATCCCGATAAATATAGGGACACGATGACTGATGATTACAAATTAATTAGAAGCAGCATTCGGATTGAACAAAGCAACTTTGCGTTCTTTCAGAGTGTCGTCTTCCAAATAATCATCGTAAGTACTGTTGCGATCAATCATACCCAATGGTCCGATTTCAATGATGCGATTGGCAACTGTATTGATAAACTCATGGTCATGACTATAAAACAACAAAGTGCCTTTATAATCAATAAAGCTGTTGTTCAAAGATTGAATACTTTCCAAATCCAAGTGATTCGTTGGCTCATCTGAAATAATCAAATTAGGACTTTCTAACATGGTTTTGCTCAACATACATCTCACTTTTTCGCCACCACTTAGAACAGAGGCTTTTTTCAAACTCTCTTCACCACTGAATAGCATTTTACCTAAAAATCCTCTCACAAAGGTTTCGTCTTTTTCTTTAGAATATTGTCTTAACCAGTCCACTAAACTTAAATCAACGCCTTCAAAATATTGGGAATTGTCGTTGGGTATATAGGATTGTTTAATGGTAACACCCCATTCGCTAGACCCTGTATTGGGTTTTTCGTCGCATCTTAAACACTCAAATAATTTGGTAATAGCGAGGGCATTTTTACATAAGAAAGCCACTTTATCGCCTTTGCGAATTGAGAAATTAATATTGCTAAATAGCGTTACGCCTTCGTGTTTATAACTTAAATTTTCTACGTTTAAAACTTGGTCGCCTGCCTCGCGTTCTTGAATAAAGAATACGGCAGGATATTTACGAGTAGATGGTTTAATTTCTTCGATGTTCAGCTTGTCAATCATTTTACGTCTACTGGTAGCCTGTTTGCTTTTGGCAACGTTGGCACTGAAACGCATAATGAAATCCATGAGTTCTTTTTTCTTTTCCTCCGATTTTTTGTTCTGATCTGAACGTTGTTTTAACGCCAACTGAGAAGATTGGTACCAGAAGGTGTAGTTACCCGAGTAGGTGGTTATTTTATTGAAATCAATATCTGCCACGTGGGTACATACTGAATCTAAAAAGTGTCTATCGTGCGATACAACCAATACGGTATTTTCGAAATTTGCCAAGAAATTTTCTAACCATTTAATGGTGTCTACATCCAAGTCATTCGTCGGCTCATCCATTAATAAAATATCAGGATTGCCGAATAAAGCTTGGGCTAATAATACCCTTACTTTTTGATTGTTGCTTAATTCATGTACGGTTCTGTAATGCAAATCGTCGCTAATACCAAGGTCATTTAGTAAAGAACCGGCATCACTCTCTGCATTCCAACCTTGCATTTCCGAAAATTTTTCCTCTAGTTCGCTGGCTTTAATACCATCGGCATCGCTAAAATCTTCTTTGGCATAAATTAATTCTTTCTCTTTGATGATTTCAAACAATTGCTTGTTTCCCATCATCACAGTTTCTAAAACTTGTAAATTATCAAACTCAAAGTGATCCTGTTTCAATACACTCATGCGCTTGCCTTTTTCAATGTCTACGTGGCCAGTGGTAGGCTCTATTTCACCTGATAATATTTTTATAAAAGTTGATTTACCGGCACCGTTGGCGCCAATAATGCCATAACAATTACCTGGCATAAACTTGACATTTACCTCGTCAAAAAGGATGCGTTTACCATAACGAAGGGAAATATTTGAAGCACTAATCATATTCTGTCTACTGAATTAAAATAAAGGGTGCAAAGATAAGCAAAAAGCGTGATTAATTAGGTGATTTGATGATTTGATAATTTGATGATTTTCAGATAGTTTAGAATAAGTTAGAAGAATTGGAATACAAAATAAACATTTAAAAAGAAATAAGCTATACAAATCTTATATTAACGTAAAAAAATGACTAGTCTAAATGGATTTTTTTTAAACACAAAGTGGATACCAAGGTTTTCACGAAAAAATCAAAGATTAGAACATGGATTTTTTGATACTACTTTTAGCTATGAGGATGCAAGGAATTTATTGTATTTTTTTAATCTTTCCCTTTAGAATTTCCCTTTGTTTTCTTTGCGATGCTTCGCTCTGTTAACTTTGCGTTAAAAATTTAAAATAGTTGAGATTTTTTTTAAACGCAAAGAGGATACCAAGGTTTTCGCAAAGGAATCAAAGTTGATAGCATGGATTTTTTGTTACTACTTTAGCTATGTGGATGCGAGGATTTTATTGCATTTTTTTAATCTTTCTCTTTAGAATTAACCTTTGTTTTCTTTGCGATGCTTCGCTTTGTTTACTTTGCGTTAAAAATTTAAAATAGTTGAGATTTTTTTTAAACGCAAAGAGGATACCAAGGTTTTCGCAAAGTAATCAAAGATGAAAGCATGGATTTTTTGATACTACTTATAGTTATGAGGATGACTGGAATTTATTGCTTTTTTTTAATCTTCTCATTTAGAATTGCCCTTTGTTTTCTGTGCGATGCTTCGCTCTGTTAACTTTGCGTTAAAAATTTAAAATAGTTAAGATTTTTTTTAACGCAAAGAGGATACCAAGGTTTTCGCAAAGTTATCAAAGATTAAAGCATGGATTTTTTGTTACTATTTTAGCTATGAGGATGCGAGGAATTTATTGTATTTTTTTAATCTTTCCCTTTAGAATTTCCCTTTGTATTCTTTGCGGTGCTCCGCTCTGTTAACTTTGCGTTAATGTTTTAAAATAGGTATGGTTTTTTTTAACGCAAAGAGGATACCAAGGTTTTCGCAAAGTTATCAAAGATTAAAGCATGGATTTTTTGATACGAGTTTTAGCTATGAGGATGACTGGAATTCATTGAAATTTCTCATCTTTCCCTTTAAAATTTCCCTTAGTTTTTTTGCGATGCTTTGCTCTGTTAACTTTGCGTTAAAAATTTAAAACAGTTAAGATTTTTTTTAAACGCAAAGAGGATACCAAGGTTTTCGCAAAGAAATCAAAGATGATATCAAGATTATTTTAATAATTAATTTGGCTATTAATTACACGTTTTATGCCATCTTTTAAAAGTATTGTATTGAAATTAATTAACAATCCTAATCTATAATTTCCGAGACGTAAATAAGTCAATGTTTGCGCTAGATGGATGTCATTGATAGCGTCAACACTTTTTATTTCCAATACTAATTTTTTCTCCACCAACAAATCTATTCTGTAGCCGCAGTTTAATTTAACAGTCTCAAAAACCAATGGTATAGGCTTTTCTTTTTCGATCAACAACCCAGATTCACCAATTTTATAAAATAAACATTCAAGATATGCACTCTCTAACAATCCGGGACCAAGTGTTTTATGAATATGTATTGCAATACCAATAATTTTATTTGAGAGCTCATTTTCAGTCATAATTAATAATTTTAGTTATACGAATTACTGAAATTTATCACAAAGAATCAATTGCTTTTGTCTTTAATTTCAATTTATAAAAAAAGTAGTTTTTAATCTTTTGATATCTTTTAATTTATGATTTCCCTTTGTTTAATTTGCGATGCTTCGCTTTGTTTACTTTGCGTTAAAAATAGTTGAGATTTTTTTTTAACGCAAAGAGGATACCAAGGTTTTCGCAAAGTAATCAAAGTTGATAGCATGGATTTTTTGTTACTACTTTTAGCTATGAGGATGCAAGGAATTTATTGCTTTTTTGAATCTTCTCATTTAGAATTGCCCTTTGTTTACTTTGCGATGCTTCGCTCTGTTTACTTTGCGTTAAAAATTTAAAATAGTTAAGATTTTTATTTAACGCAAAGAGGATACCAAGGTTTTCGCAAAGAAGATACCAAGGTTTTCACGAAAAAATCAAAGATTAGAGCATGGATTTTTTGATACTACTTTTAGCTATGAGGATGACTGGAATTCATTGAAATTTCTCATCTTTCCCTTTAGAATTGCCCTTTGTATTCTTTGCGGTGCTCCGCTCTGTTAACTTTGCGTTAAAAATTTAAAATAGTTGAGATTTTTTTTAAACGCAAAGAAGATACCAAGGTTTTCGCAAAGAGGATACCAAGATTTTAACGAAGGAGTCAAAGTTGATAGCATGGATTTTTTGATACTGCTTTTAGCTATGAGGATGACTGGAATTCATTGAAATTTCTCACCTTTCCCTTTAAAATTTCCCTTTGTTTTCTTTGCGAGGCTTTGCTCTGTTTACTTTGCGTTAAAAAAAAATAAATAGAGGGAATAAGTTAATTAGATCAAATAAATCTAAAATTTAAAAACACTTCGATATTAATTATTTATTAAATCAAAAATATAAACCGTAACCCTTCAATCGGCCATTGCTCAATTCCAAAGCAGGGAAGGGGATTTTAATCCCATTTAAAATACTAAACAGCGATTTTAAAACCTTGTGCTTGGTTTTTATTTTGGTGAGATCAATATCTAATGATAAAAAATATTGTCTGTACCGTGGTTGGTAATTGTAGTTTTGAAAAACACCTTTTTTATCAGTCCACGTATTATTAAAACCACCCAATAAACCATAAGCACTATATCCAAATGCCAATCCTGCCCATTTGTATTTCTTAAGCGGAGCGTAGGTTAACCAATAGGTTTGACCATTGTAATCCTTCAACAATTGCTCATTCCAAGTACTCCCTAAAGTATTCGGTCGCAAGGCAGGAAAACCAGTGGTGTGATAACTGAATTTCATTTTGATTTTTTGTTCTTGCCACAAAGCGTGCTGCCCAGCTGAAAGTAAAGTACCAAAAGAATTGGCCGCTAAATCGCCGACACTGGCGCCCCAACCAGCAGAGAGACCATCCCATATTTCTATTGGGTCTTGAAAAATACTGCCGAATAAGGCCCATCGCCATTGTTTATTTTTTGGAACACCGGCCCACTTGGCCGCTTCAATAGCTGTTACGCCGAGGTAGTACGATGAGAAGGCATGCCCGCATTTATCCATTTGAAGCCACTCTTTATTGTCATTAAAAAAGTGAAATTTCGACTGAGGATAATCTTTATACCATATTTGCGATAAGGCTAAATGAGCCAATGCTGTTCCGCCTAACCCAACGGTGTAACAAAGGGCTTTTCTATGTCGAAAGTTATTGGAAGTATCCTTGAAGAATAAATGAGTAACAAGTGCTTTCTTATAAGCTATAGCACTGTCTTCAATTGTTGAAGCGGAAGGCAATGCGCTGCAAGAATCCACGAAAGAATTTGCACCCAAACCATTAACGGTTGGGAAGAAAAAAAGAAACAAGCACCAAAGTATCGGTCTTGTTTTCATAGATTTATAAAATTGCTGCTTTACAAGCGTCTAATATAGCAAAGGCTTGCTCAGATGTTTTGCTTTCAGCATAAACTCTAAGCACTGGCTCAGTTCCACTTGGACGAATCATCACCCATTCCTCGTTTCCTAAATGGTATTTGAATCCATCTAAATCTTCTGTTTTTTCGATGTTGTATGAACCGAAAGCTTTATAAGCATTGGCTTTGCAATTCGCAATGATTGTCTGTTTCTGACTTTCTTCAATGTGTAAGTCGTAACGTTCAACGGCAAATGCACCAACTATTTCGTAGGTTTCGTTAATAAGCGTTTCAATACTTTTTCCTGTTAAGGCCATGTATTCAAGAATCAATAAGCCCATCCAAATACCATCGCGCTCAGGAATATGACCTTTTACGGCAATACCGCCGCTTTCTTCAGCGCCTATTAATACATCATCGGTAATCATATATTCACAAATGTATTTGAATCCGATTTTAGTGGTGATGGTTTCTAAACCAAGGTGAGCAGCCAGTTTGTCTATTTTTGAAGAAACACTGAAGCTTTTAATAATTTTACCACTCAAGCCCTTGTGCTTGGTTAAGTATTGCATTAGCAACAATATCAAATGGTGAGAATCAATGAATTTACCATTGCTATCAAAGAATCCAATTCTATCTGCGTCTCCATCAGTAGCCAATCCACATAAAATATCCGGATTGTTTTTAATCATTTCCGAAAACTCCATTAAGTTTTTAAGGATAGGCTCGGGTGCTACATTATTAAAGCCTGGGTTATAATCGCAATGCAATTTGGCAGCATTAGGCAGTAGTGATTTTATCACATTTTGACCGGCACCAAACATGGCATCATAGCCAAAATGTGGAGCATACGATTTTAATTTTGATACATCAAATTTCTCTTCAATTTGGGTCATGTAAATGGCCTCAAAATTATGGTGAACAATTAAGCCAGAGTTCATGTAATCATTCAATGATTTTAATTCAGGCAGTTGGTTGTAATCAATCATGGCTTCAATCTTTTCGATCTCAGTTGGAACAGCAGGACCACCATAAGAAGCTTTAATTTTATAGCCATTATAACTCGCAGGATTGTGACTGGCTGTTATGATAATACCAGCAAAAGTATTTAGTTTAACATTTGCCAAAGAGATCATCGGTGTACTGCAGAAACCATCAGATAAATAAACTTTCACACCACGGGCCGCAAGCACTTTTGCAGTTGTTTCGGCAAACATTTTTCCACCAAATCGGCAGTCGTAACCAACAGTACAAGTATGGTTCGATGTGGTATTTAAAATCCATTGAGCGGTTGCATCTGCTACTCTTGTTACATTTTCAACGGTGTAATTATCTGCTATGATTTCTCTCCATCCGTCGGTTCCAAATTTAATTTTGTACATATTTTTTTATTAGTTTTTTGTAAATCTTACATAATTGCTTACTTGTGTCCACTGATATTCTTTTAATGCTTTGTAATAGAAAGGGGCCTCATTGGGAGGTATCATGGTGTTATTGCATTTAAAAATATTGAATAGGTAGTTTTTTTCTGTCAAAATATCCTCCATTGATTTGAACTTTATCAATAAATGCCATTTCATAATATCGTCGAAACTCAATAAATTAAGTGGTTTATTGTTGGCATATAATTGCACAAACTGCGGCCGATAGTAGATTAAATTGCCTCTTTTTTCCCATATTTCTGTTATTTCTATGCGGGTAATGGTAATTTCACTTTTATATTTTTCAAAATCATAATATTTGCTTCCGCCAATTTCGAAAAATATTTCTTTGCTTTCGTTTAAGAAATTTTCAATGGAATTTAGCATGGCGGAGGCAGGATCGTTGGGATTTTGCAGGTTTTTTTCCAATACGTAACTCAACATTTTTGTTTGAGGAAGGGGTTGTAAACCAATAATTTTCTTTTTTGAAAAGAAAGCTTCTTTTTTAATTTTTTGAGCCAAAGACAAATCCTTTGTGAAATCTTTATTGCCAAATTGAATCAGACTAAAATCGTAACGCTTACTGTATAGAGCGTTGATATAACTTAATTCTGCAGGACCATTCACATTGGTTGGAATATTATTCTGCACTAAAAAAGGAAAAGCTTCTTGGGCATCAACATATCCAAAAGATACGCGCCCATTCTCGGTTTCAGCCAAAAAGGAGAATCCAACGATATAAAATTCAGTGCGTCTTCTAGAGCTGGTCCATACCTCATTAATGAATAAGCTTTCAACATTGGCGAAAGAGGTGCGATTATTGACCTCTATGTTTTTTAAGGCAGAGGCTGAGATAGCAATTTGCTTTTTAGGAGAATCCCACAAAGTGAGTGTTCCTTCATTGATTTTTTTGTAAATCAATTGGGGTAAATCGGTTACTAAATTAAAGCCATTGGTGTCGCTTTGATTCGCCGCATAAAGATGAATCAATACGGGTACTTCAGTATAAGCTTTGGTTCTTGCTTGCAAATTTATACAAGCAGAGAATAATAAAATATAAAGGAGCTTTTTATACAAAAGCGTTTTCTCCGGTAATTTCCATGCCTAATATTAAGAGGTGAACATCGTGGGTTCCTTCATAGGTTACAACCGACTCGAGGTTCATCATGTGACGCATAATTGGATACTCGCCAGTGATACCCATGCCACCGTGTATTTGACGGGCTTCGCGGGCTACATCTAAAGCAATTTCAACATTGTTTCTTTTGGCCATGCTAATTTGTGCAGGAGTAGCTTTACCAGCATCCATTAAATTACCCAAGCGCCAACACAACAATTGTGCTTTGGTTATTTCAGTAATCATTTCAGCCAATTTCTTTTGTTGCAATTGAAAACCTGCAATTGGTCGGCCGAATTGAACGCGTTGTTTTGAATAACGCAATGCTGAATCATAACAATCCATTGCAGCACCTAATGCACCCCAACTGATGCCATATCTAGCAGAGTTTAAGCAAGTCAAAGGACCTTTTAGACCTTCAACACCTGGCAATAAATTTTCTTTTGGTACTTTTACATTGTCGAATACCAATTCACCCGTGGCACTTGCTCTTAAGCTCCATTTGCCATGGGTTTCGGGTGTTGTAAAACCTTCATATCCGCGTTCAACAATGATTCCTTTTATTTTGCCTTCTTCGTTTTTAGCCCATACCACTGCAATGTCTGCAAATGGTGAATTGCTGATCCACATTTTAGCACCATTCAATAAATAATGGTCGCCCATGTCTTTAAAATTGGTAAGCATGCCGCTCGGATTGCTACCATGGTCGGGTTCAGTTAACCCAAAACAACCCATTAACTCGCCTTTGGCTAATTTGGGTAAATATTTTCTTTTTTGCTCCTCGCTACCAAATTTATAGATCGGATACATTACCAAAGAACCTTGTACTGATGCAGTAGAGCGAATGCCACTATCGCAACGTTCCAGTTCTTGCATGATCAAACCATACGTAATATAATCCATGCCACCACAGCCGTATTCGGCAGGTAACTGTGGACCGAAAGCTCCAATTTCACCTAAACCTTTGATAATATGGTGCGGAAATTCTGCTTTTTGCGCATATTCTTCAATGATTGGAGAAAGTTCTCTTTTAACCCAATCTCTAACAGAATTGCGGATTAAGATATGTTCTTCGGTCAATAAATCATCAACATTATAAAAATCAGGTTGAACATAACGGTCCTTGCCCTGGTTGATATCTTTCAGTTCTTCAAAATTAATATTACCCATTGTCAGTTTTATGATATTTTTGCTGCGAAATTAATATAAACAAGTCAAGTGAACAAATGAAGAATGAAGAGTATAGCATAATCGCGGAAGATATTGAAGTATGGGCTAAAATTGGTGTGCATCCTGAGGAGCAATTTGTTGAAAATCATTTTAAAGTTACGGTGAAAGTGATTGCTACAACACCTTACCAAAAGGGGAATTATTTGGATTATGAAACCATTGTAAAGCAGGTGGAGCTGATATTTAAAGCACCCCCTTCTGTGCTCGAAGATTTATGTGAAGCTATTATTGCCGCCATTGCCAATGAAATAAGCAACAGTGCAAGAAGTATTGAATGTTGTATAAAGAAATTGAATCCTTCCGTTAAAGGCATAAAGGTGGGTGTGCTCGGAGTAAGTATAACGAAGCAATTTTAGGACTTGAAAAGGTGAGGATTTTGTTTAAAAAATTGAATACCAGTTCTAAAATAAAATTTATCTGCAAACAACAATTATTCTTTTAATTTTGCAAACTTGAAAGCAATCGAACAAAAGCAACTCGCAATAAATGGAAGTAGAGAAAAAAAAATCACTTTAGATATTACATTGCCTGTAAGCAAGGTAAAAACGCCAGTGGTCATATTTTGTCATGGATTCAAAGGATTTAAAGACTGGGGACATTTTAATTGGGTGGCCAATGAATTTGCAAAAACTGGTTTGTCTTTTTTGAAATTTAATTTTTCATACAATGGCACTTCCGAATCGCAATTGGTAGATTTGAGTGATATGGAGGCTTTTGCAAATAATAATTATACAACTGAATTAAATGACCTAGGTGTTGTAATAGATTTTATCGATAAAGAAGCCGACACTTATAATTGGGATAAGAATGAAATTTATTTGATTGGTCACAGTCGCGGTGGAGGCATCGCATTGCTTAAGGCGAGTGATGACCGACGAATAAAAAAATTAACTTTATGGGCATCACTTTCTGAATTCGAAAGTTTTTTTAGACCCGAAACAATTGCTCAATGGGACAAAGAAGGGGTGGTGTATGCGGTAAATAAGCGTACCGGCCAAAACTTGCCTTTGAACAAACAATTTTACGGTGATTATTTAGCAAACAAAGAAAAACTAGATGTGCACAAAGCCGCTAAATTATTAGGAACACCTTTGTTGATTATACATGGAGATAAAGACGAGAGTGTGCCGCTTTCTCATGCCGAAGCTTTGTACGATATTGTGCAACATTCTATTTTAATAAAAGTAGAAAATGGTGACCATACTTTTGGCGCTAAACATCCGTTTGATGAAGCAAATGATGTAACAGAAATGTTGGAAGAGTTGGTAGAAAATACCGTTGAGTTTTTTGTAGATTAAGGTTTTTAATCACAGTTTTTGTAGATTTTAATACATGCGGGTGTTAAGTTGTGTAACTTACACTTTTAAAAATCCACGAAATCCGCGTGCGGCATAATAAGATTCTGCACCATTGTGATACCTAAAAATTGTATCATACCTGCGGTCACAAAAAATAGCACCACCTAAGGCCCTAATTTCATTTGGAGTCAACACCCAACTCGAAGTTTTTATATCGAATTGTCCAAGGGTTTGTAATAGCCTATATTGTTGTTCATTTAAAATGGTTATGCCCATTTCTTTGGCCATGTTAATTGCCGAATTTTCCGGTTTGTTTTCTTTTCTTGCTTCTAAGGCTTGGTTGTCGTAACAAATGCTTCTGCGGCCTTTTGGACTTTCTGCAGAGCAATCGTAAAACACGTACTCATCTGTTGAGGCTATATATTCAATTACATCTGGTTCACCACCGCTGAGTTCCATTTCATTCAGCGACCACAGTGCAGCGCCAGATAGCTTGCTGTTTTTTAATTTTGTTTCAACCGATGACCATTCAATTCCAATATGACGGTGTTTGTTTTTTTCAAAACGTGCCTGCAATATTTGCATGAGTTGTTCGGTTTGGTCTGTGCTTAATTTTTTAATAGCCATTTGTTTTATTATTAATCATCTAATCCTTTTCCATTGAGTATTTGTGGGATGGCCTTTTCGACTCTTGCTTCACGTGTTTTAGATTGTTTCGCCGCAGAGAAGTAGAGGAGGTAGGCGCGCTGTCTGCCGGGTGTAAGGGCTTCAAACGCTTTTTTAAGCATAGGCATTTTACTTAATTGTTTCTGAAACTCTTCAGCCATTTCGAATTCCGCAGGTGCTTTGTATTCCACTTTTAAACCAGCTTTTTCTACTTCAATAGCTTCTTTGATATAAGTCTTAATTGTAGGCGATAGTTCTATTATTTCAATGAGATTGCTGAAACGTATTTGACGACCTGCTTGTACATTTTTCGTTTGTTGTATTAAAATGTTTTGAGGGTCTTTAAGTAAAGCGCCTTTAATCAGCAATAAGGCACAATAATCTTTAAAAGTGTGAATTAATACGATGTTGCTATCATTGAGTTGATAGCAAGGGACGCCCCATTTTAATTCTTCTTTTAATCCGCAGTCGAGCACTATGATTCTTAATTGCTCAATTGCTTGCTGCCATTTGCCGGCCTTGTTAAAATAAAAATCTACTTTTGAATTCATCGCATTTTGATTGTGGTTTAATTTTAATTGAACTTGAAAGTGTAAAGTAAACCTATTTTATTTATTTGTTGAAAATAATTGTTTTTGTAGATTGAAAATTGAATGTAAAATATCGTTTTAGCGAATATTGTTTTTTGTTCGAAAGCCAACTATTTACTTAAATTAATGTGATTTCGGGTTAAGGAAGTATATTCCATTAAATTTAGTTATTTAGCTATTTTGCTCCAATCTTGTGTAAATAAAAAAATAGTAACGACTTCCACTACCTACTAAAATTTTACATCTTTTATCGAAGGCAGGATCTGCGCGTTGGGTCCATCCCGATTTCTATCGGGACGTAAAAATTTTAATAGGACAAGGATTAAGTTTTGAGCGAAATAAAAAAAGGTAATAACTATTACCACTATCCACTAAAATTAGACAACTTTTATCGAAGGCAGGATCTGCGCGTTGGGTCCATCCCGATTGCTCTCGGGACGTAAAAATTTCAATATGGTCAGGGATGAAGATTTGTGCGAATTAAAAAAAACCTTAAATAAAACTACTTCCTACTAAAATTTTACATCTTTTATCGAAGGCATGGTCTGCGGGCTGGGTCCACGCATGCGTAAAAATTTTAATTGGTCAGTGATGAAGGGCGAGCCTGCGCGTGAAGACCAGTTGAAATTTTCTATGCGTGGTGGG